>CAYGRX010000028.1:6576-13682 GCA_964352365.1 uncultured Rickettsiales bacterium | reverse complement strand
TGGTTACACTTCTTTCCGTCAGCTTCGATCACTTTCTGTGGATACAGTAAAAATTGATGGTTCATATGTTTTGGGGCTTGAAGACAATAAAGAAAACGCAATGTTCATTAAATCCTTGGTGGAGTTCAATAAATCATACGGCCTAAAAACTGTTGCTGAATGTGTTGAAACTGGCGAAGTAGCTAAAAAACTTATGGATTTGGGCGTAGATTATCTTCAAGGATATTACTTCGGTGTTCCTGCCACTCAAAAACCATGGCTTGTTAGTTGACGAGTTGAAGATGATAAGATAATAAGATAATGAAATGAAAATCTATATTTCATATAATCATAAATTCATATTATCATGAGTAAAAAAGAATTAGGTCTTGAAACTAAACTTGTTCGTGGCGGTACAGATCGCTCGAGTTTTGGAGAAACTAGTGAGGCGATATATTTAAATTCTGGCTTTTGCTATGATTCTGCGGAAACTGCGGAAAGCCGTTTTAATGGCGAAAATCCGGGTTTTGTATATTCGCGTTACACTAACCCCAACCTAAAAATGCTTGAAGATAGACTGGTGATGCTGGAATCTGGCGCAACTACAGCAGTTGTTTGTGCTAGTGGTATGAGTGCCGTTTTCTCTTCAATTATGTGTGATATCAAACCAGGTGACCATCTAGTTTCAACGGAAGTTTTGTTTGGCTCTTGTCATTATATCGTAAACACAATTTTGCCACGTTTAGGTGTTGAAGTTACTATTGTAAATGGTGCGGATAAAAAGGCTTGGGAAGGTGCGTTTAAAGAAAACACTACTCATGTATTTATTGAAACTCCTGCAAACCCAACGCTGGACTTAATTGATATTGAATTTGTTGGAAAGCTTGCCAAAAAAGCTGGTGCGCGTTTTATAGTAGATAATATTTTTGCGGGCCCACTTCTTCAAAAGCCATTTGAAATGGGTGCTGATTTAGTTGTTTATTCAACTACTAAACATATGGATGGTGGAGGACGCACACTTGGTGGTGCAATTCTTTCAAATGATCCTGAGTTTATTACTGATGTTCTACTTCCGTTTCATCGCCATACAGGGCCGGCACTTAGCCCATTCAATGCATGGGTGATATTAAAAGCGCTTGAAACTTATGACATGAGAATTGAGCGCCATTGTGCTAATGCTGCAAAAATTGCAAAATTCCTTGAAACTCAGTCTAATGTTTCAAAGGTTTTATATCCGGGTTTAGATTCTCACCCGCATCGTGATATCGCTAAAAAGCAAATGGCAAATGGTGGTCCAATGGTCGCGTTTGAAGTTAAAGGTGGAAAAGAAGGCGCGTTTGGATTTATGAATAAGCTAGAAATTATTGATATCTCAAATAACCTTGGGGACTCGAAAACGTTGCTTACTCACCCTGCATCAACTACGCATTCTAATATTGATATTGATAGAAAAAATGAAATTGGCATCACGCAGGGTATGCTTCGCCTATCCGTTGGTCTTGAAAACGCCGATGATTTGATCGCTGATTTGGAAGCGGCTTTAGGTTAGAGTTTTCCGAATCAAATTTTTTTTGTAAAAATGAAGAATTTGAGTTCGAAAAACCTTTTCTTTTATTATCTTTTGTTTTTCTTTTATTCTTCTTTGTGTTAACCGTTTGTTAGCCCTTTGTTAAAAGCTGTGTTAATATAGCTGCCATAGTCTTGAATTTTTTCGTAATTACAGATAGTTATTATCGTAATACCCTTGTTAGTTCGTGTGTAAAAAATTCGAAGCTTTTCAAGTTTATTGAGAAATTTTTACTATTTACAAATTATCTTCACTTTCATTTGAAAATGGAGTACAAGCTAGGCACAAATCGTGAATCAAAATGAGTAATTAGGTAAAATATTATGGCAAAATCAGCTAATGATGTAAAAGTTGGTAATATAATCGATTATAAGGGTGGGCTTTGGCGCGTTCTTAAATCTGAACATGTAAAACCTGGTAAAGGTGGCGCATTTTGCCAAATGGAGCTTAAGGAAATTAAGCAAGGCACTAAGTTAAATGAACGTTTTCGTTCAACTGAGACAATTGACGTAGCTCATTTTGAAGAAGAAAAATTGCAATATCTATTCCATGATGATAGCCACGTTACATTAATGGATCCAAACACATTCGAACAAAAAGAGATTAATCTCGCGCTTTTTAACGGGTTAGATGTTTATCTACAAGACGGTATGGAGGTAACTCTTGAAATTGCGGCAGATCAAATAATTGCGGCAAAGGTACCAATACATGTAACCCTTGAAATTACCGAAGCGGAAGCAGTAGTGAAAGGGCAAACGGTGAGCACTTCTAATAAGCCGGCAATTATGGAAAATGGTGTTAAAGTTATGGTTCCTCAATTTGTTGAGGCGGGTATGAAAATCATTGTTCATACCGAAGAAGGAACATATGTGAAGAGGGCTGAATAAATGTCAGATAGGAATGATAATAACAATTCTAGTGATAAACCAAAGCTAGGAATCAAAGGGGATTTCAAGCGTGATGGTTTTCAAAAGAATAGAAGTGATTCACGTGGTGACTCGGCTATTAAAAAAGAGTTTACTAGAGATGATTTTAAAAAAACTTCCCATACTAAGCCATTAGAAAAAAGAGGTGGATTTGATAGGGATGAATTAAAAGACGACTTTAAAAAGAAGGATAAATATGGCCCCAACCCTTCTCCTATAAGGGTTATGGAAGGTGCTATTTTAAAGGCGGGTCGTTATTTAAAGCGTGATTATGGTGAAATTGAGAATCTACAAGTTTCAAGGAAAGGTTCTGGTAGTTTTGTTACTTCCGCAGATTTGAAGGCGGAAAAAATTGTAGTTGAAGAGTTACAAGAATATTTTCCTGACTATCCAATTATTTCAGAAGAAGCTGGTTTGATTGGTGCAGAAAATTCAAAGTTTTGTTTTATATTAGACCCTATAGACGGTACCACAAACTTTATGCATGGTATGCCATATTTTTGTATTTCACTTGCTCTACAAGAAACTCAACCAGACGGAACGAAAGAGATTATCGCAGGTGCGGTGTATGCTCCGATTCTTGAAGAAATTTACATGGCTCAAAAAGGTGAAGGGGCAACTTGTAACAATAAAAAATTATATGTTTCTGCTAGAAATAAAATGGAAGATGGTGTTTTTGCCGCTTATTTAGCGAAATATGATAAAGAGCAAAGAGCATGTGACCAAGCAGCTCTGAACAGTGCAATTTTACATACTAGAATAATGGGGTCGGCAGCATTGGAACTTTGTTTTGTTGCGGCTGGCAAATTAGAGGGTATGTGGCATTGGCGCTTAAAGCCTTGGGACATTGCGGCAGGCAGCCTTATGGTTAAGGAGGCTCGTGGAATGGTTAGTGAAATTGATGGTGGTGATAATTATCTTGAAACAGGTAGTATTGTTGCGTCAAACTCAGAAATATTTGAAACATTAAGGGGTAAAATCCAGCCATGTTACTCAAAAAAATAAATATTTTTCTATTATTGATAACATTGTTGATGCCATCTTTGGTAACTGCTGAAGATGATGTCTTGATTTTAGATGAAGAGTCATTGCCTTGGATATCTGATAGTGAAGCGCCAAAAAGTGGAAATAATTTAATTCGTATAAAATTCACTGAAAACCAAAAAGCTCTATCTGATGAAGATGAAAATGCTTTGGTTTCAATGTTAAACATTATTGGTGATGCAAATCAAAAAGTAAAAATTACTTCTTATGCAGATGGTAATATGGGTGACCAAAGGGCCAGAGAAATAGCGATGCAAAGAACTCTCAACTTAAGAGAGAAGCTTGTTAAACACGGCTTTAATGTAGATGATGCCAAATTTTTTGTCTTTGGTGCGGAAAGCAATAAGCAAAACCTTGACTACATTGACATTGACAAATATTAAAAAGTTGCGATTTTATATATATGATAAATCTAAAAGTTATTCACATGCTTAAAAAAATATCCCTATTTTCATTATTGGTTTTCATATCTGTTTCATGCGCTCCACAACATGGGCCAGCAAGTGATGAATTTGTAAAAAATAGGCAACTAAAAAGCCCTGTAACTCATGACAAGATTGTATCTGACTCCCGTAGGTTAAGTGGGGGCTATCCTTCAAAGGTAAATAAATCAACTCCAATGCCGAGTGAGTTTTTAGATAGTGGTGATGTTTCCTATTATGAAAGAATTATGCAGCCAGCTTTAGAGCAAAATGAAGATGGAACAACTTCAAGATGGATAAACCCTAACACTGGAAATAGTGGCACAATAACACCTACTAGATATTATCAAAGAGCTGACGGTACATATTGCAGAGAATTTACTGAAACGATTTCAGTTGTTGGTAGTAAAAAAGAGTTATATAGAACTGCATGCAGAGTTGGATCTGGTGTTTGGCAAATAACAAAGAATTAAAAATTAAATAATTAGTTAAGGTTTTAAAATATGTCTAATTTTGATTTTCCAGAGGGTAATCTAATGAAGGGTAAGCGTGGCTTGATAATGGGCGTCGCTAACGATAAATCTATCGCTTGGGGAATTGCGCAGGCAATTGCAGCGCAAGGTGGAGAAATTGCATTTTCTTATCAAGGTGATTCATTACTAAAAAGAGTTCAACCTTTAGCTGAGTCCCTAGGTTCCGATACTATTATTGAATGTGATGTAACCAACACTGAATCTATTAAAAAAGTATTTTCTACTTTAAAAGATAAATGGGGTTCAATTGACTATGTTGTCCATGCCATTGGTTATTCTGATAAGAATGAACTTCGTGGAAAATATTTAAATACTTCTAAAGAAAACTTCCTAAACACGATGCATATTTCTTGTTTTTCATTTACTGAAGTTTCAAAATACGCTGCTGAAATAATGAATAATGGTGGGTCACTACTTACTTTGTCATATTATGGTGCAGAAAAAGTTATGCCACATTATAATGTAATGGGTGTTGCTAAAGCTGCTCTTGAAATGAGTACAAAATATATGGCAAAAGATTTGGGTGCTGATAATATCCGTGTAAATGCAATTTCTGCTGGGCCAGTTAAAACATTGGCCGCATCTGGTATAGGTGATTTTAGATTAATATTTAAATGGAACGAATATAACTCACCACTCAAAAGGAATATTACACTTGAAGATGTTGGCGGTGCCGCAATATTCTTGCTTTCAAGTCTAGGAAGTGGCGTTACAGGTGAAATTATGCATGTTGATTCAGGTTATAACGTTATTGGCATGAAAGATGAAAATGCACCAGATCTAACAATTCCTAAGCACGAATAGTTTTTCAGTAGCATTAAGCATTGACCTTAAAAAAATTATATTACATCTATAATTTCTTAATAATTAATTAATAATTCATATGAAGTTCATTGTTGGTTTCATAACTGTTGTAGGTACTGTGTTAACGGGTTACGTTTTGCACCATGGTAACCTGATGGTATTATATCAACCAACTGAATATCTTATCATTATTGGCGCTGCATTTGGATCTTACATAATTGCGAACCCTTCATATATAATCAAAGGTACTTTAAAATCATTAAAGTTACTTTTTAAAAATGGGCATGCTTATAGTAAGCAGCAATATACTGACTTGTTATTATTTCAATACGAAATGTATAAATTTATGAAAACTAAAGGTATGCTAGAGGTTGAAAGTCATATTGAAAATCCTGGATCTTCTGATCTATTTGCTAAATACCCATCACTCCTTTCCAACCACCATGCAACGGATTTTTTCTGTGATTATGTAAGATTAATGACTATGGGGGTAGATAATAAATACCAACTTGAAGATATGATGGATAAAGAGCTTGAAGCTCACCACCATGAGCATCACAACATAGCACATTCAGTTGTGGCGCTTGGTGATGCATTTCCTGCAATTGGTATTGTTGCGGCGGTTTTAGGTGTAATTATTACTATGGGCTCTATCGCCGAGCCACCTGAAATTTTAGGTGGATTAGTTGGTGCGGCACTTGTTGGTACATTTCTTGGGATATTTTTAGCATATGGTTTTGTAGGTCCTATGGGTGTACATTTAACTGCATATTTTGAGG
This sequence comes from uncultured Rickettsiales bacterium, assembly GCA_964352365.1. Classification (GTDB taxonomy): domain Bacteria; phylum Pseudomonadota; class Alphaproteobacteria; order Rickettsiales; family UBA8987; genus CAYGRX01. Next base: position 7,628 of record CAYGRX010000028.1, on the reverse strand, counting down.
ATGAGGCTTGTTATTATGAGTGTCTCAAAATAGGTATGCTTGCTCATGTTCAAGGTAATGCTCCAGCTGTTTCTGTAGAATTTGCTAGAAAGGTTATTCCATCTGGTGTAATGCCAAGCTTTAAGGAGTTTGATGAAGCAACCCAGGCACTTAAATAATATTTTAGTTACTGCTAAATATAGCAAAATTAGTGCTATATTCTTTTTTTTAATATAAGAAAAAAGTAATGAATCATAAACAAGATTTAAATACTAAGAAGCATGTTAAGTTCTATGAATCTTGGGCATTCATAATTATAGTCTGCGTAATTTTGCCTATATCTTTTCGTGCGCTTTTATATTCACCAAGGCACATACCTTCAAGCTCAATGAAATCAACACTCCTAATAGGGGACTATATATTTATTTCAAAATTTGCATATGGCTATAGTAAATATAGTCTGCCACTTGGGCATAAATTTAACTATTTTGAAGGTAGGTCATTGGCTAAACAGCCAAAACGTGGTGATGTGATAGTTTTTAGGCCGCCAGATGCCATAAGCACAGACTATATTAAAAGGCTTATTGGGCTACCAGGTGACAGAGTGCAAATGAAAAAAGGCAGGTTATGGTTAAACGGTAAAAAGGTTGATATTAAACGTGTAGAAAATTTCGTTGACGAACGTGGTGATCAAAAAGTAGAAATTAAACAATATGTAGAAACTTTACCTAATGGTGTTTCATATAATGTGTTAGATGAGAAATTCGGAGGGCCTGCTGATGATACAAAAGAATTTGTTGTGCCTGAGAATCACTACTTTTTTATGGGAGATAACCGTGATAATTCTAGGGATAGCCGTTCCGCTGTAGGTTTTGTTCCATTTGAAAACTTAATTGGTAGGGCGGAAGTTATATTATTTTCTAATGAGTCAAGATTTTTAGAAATATGGAGTTGGCTATTCTCTTTTAGAGATAGGTTTTTTATAAATATTGAAGATGCTTAAAATTATCCATTTATGTTAGAAGAAAAAATACAATATAAATTTAAAAATTATAACTTGCTTCAGCAAGCAT
>CAYGRX010000028.1:0-6566 GCA_964352365.1 uncultured Rickettsiales bacterium | reverse complement strand
TGTCACACCCTTCTTCTAAGAAGAGTGATAAGTTTAAAGATAATGAAAGAATGGAATTTTTAGGTGATTCTATTCTTGGGTTTCTAGTATCTAAAAAATTGTATGAAGTTTTTCCTAATGAAGCCGAGGGGGATTTAGCTAAAAGGAAATCAGCTATAGTTTGCAAGTCAACTCTTGCTGAAGTTGCAAGAAATGTTGGTTTAGACGAGTATATTATTCTTGGTAATGGTGAAGATAAAGGTGGTGGGCGTGATAATGATGCTAACCTAGAAAATGCTTTTGAAGCGCTAGTAGCGGCAATATATCTTGATGACGGAATTGTTGCGGTAGATAAATTAATTGATTTAGTTTTATCCGATAAAATTAGATTAATGAAAGAGCCACCAAAAGATCCTAAATCAACTTTGCAAGAACAGCTTCAAGCTGCTGGAAGAGAAATACCAGCATATGATGTTATATCAATAGAAGGGCCATCTCATCAACCAGATATAAAAGTTTCATTAAAGTTGGATGATGGTTTAGAGGTCAGAGCTTCATCGAACTCTAGAAAGAAAGCAGAGAGAATTGCCGCAAAAGAAATGTTAGAGATTTTAGATGGTTCTTGATGATACTAAAAACATTGATGGTTTAGATACCCAAACAAAATGTGGGTTTGTAGCAATCATTGGCGCGCCAAATGTAGGAAAGTCTACACTTACAAATAATCTATGCGATGCTAAAATTAGTATTGTTACGCCAAAGGCGCAAACTACTAGGTCTCGTATAAAAGCGATAACAATATATGAAAACACTCAACTAGTTTTTGTTGATACACCAGGAATTTTCAAGCTAGAAAAAAACCTTGATAATCGTTTGAACAGATCAATAGTTCTAACCGCAAGAAATTCTTTTGAAGGAGTTGATTATTTGGCATTTGTTGTTGATGCTAGAAAAGGTTTAAAGGAAAATGATAATCATATTATAGACTTACTTAAGAATGAACCTAATAAAAAAATCTTAATTATTAATAAAATAGATTTAGTAAAAAAAGAAAAGCTTTTGCACTTATCAGCAGAAATAAATTCCAAGCTAGAGTTTGATAGAACTTTTATGGTCAGTGCAACTAAGAATAAATATACTGAAGATATTTTGAAATATCTGGCGGATAGCTTCCCAGCTTCCCCTTGGATGTACCCTGAAGATATGATTTCAGATTCACCAATGCGAATTGTAGCCTCAGAAGCAACTCGTGAAAAGGTATTTCTATTTTTACAAGAGGAGCTACCATATAATGCATTTGTAGAAACAGAAACATATGATGAAAGTGAGAATTCAATAACTATAAACCAGTCAATTTTCGTTAAAACTGAATCTCATAAGAGAATAGTTATTGGTCACCAAGGCAGCTTGATTAAGAAGATAGGTGAAAGAGCAAGGCAAGATATTTCAAGGCTTACTGGTAAAAAGGTAAACTTATACTTATTTGTAAAAGTTCGTTCAAATTGGATGGATAATAAAGAAAACTATGAATCAGTTGGTATGGATTTTTCGTCTTAAGTAAATTATCTGTACTGTGTTCAAAATATTTCATTTCAACATTTTCAAAACACTCACTAATAAAAATTCTTTATCAGTTGTTGTGTATTTATTATAATAATACCAATATTATTTATATAAATAATAATTGGAGTTTTTTATGTCTAATAAAACGGCATTAGTAGTTGATGACTCATTCACTATGAGAAATATGGTATCTCTTTCACTTAAAGAAGAGGGCTTTGACGTTGTTACTGCAGAAGATGGAGTTGACGCACTTGGCAAAGTAAAAGGAAAAAGTTTTGATGTTATAGTAACAGATATAAACATGCCAAATATGGATGGAATTGAACTAATATCCAAGCTTCGCGAAATCGATAATTTTAAATTTACGCCTATATTAGTTTTAACCACAGAAGGTGGTGATGATAAAAAGAAAGAAGGTAAAAAAGTAGGTGCGACAGGTTGGATAGTTAAACCGTTTAACCCACAGGTATTGATAGCGACCATTAATAAAGTTTGCCAATAATTTACTAAAATAAATAGATATAAATATGTCTGAGGCATCAACAAAAATATTGGCTAGTGCATCTGCTGTAATTGAGGTTATGGCAAAAGTTACCCCAGATATAAATCATCTTTTGGAGTCAAATATGATTTTAGTAAGTGAAAACTTCACTAAAATTGCAGAGGCTGGAAGTAATCTTAAAAAAATGACCCTAGACAATGATGATATTTCTTCGGAAGCTGTAAAAGCTGAAGTTGATAAAATCAATAGTTCGGTAATGAATGCAATAATGAGCCTACAATTTCAAGATAGGCTATCTCAAAATTTAGTGATATTGGAAAATATTTCTAAAGAGCTTAGTAACTCTACAGCACAAGCCATCAATTTGCAATCGGGAGTGGATTTGGACCTCTCAAAGAGCATTTTAGAGTTGATTAAATTAGGTGAAATTCGTAATATTTATATAGATCATTTGGTTAATGCTGGTTTAATATCTGGGCCAGAAGATCTTGACTATAAACAAGTTGATGAAGCACCATCTAGTGCTGATGAAATAGAGTTATTTTAATTAGGTTTTGTTATGGTTGAAAAAAAGAAAAAAACTAAAAGTCCTAAGAAAAAAATTACTGTCAAAAAGGCTAAGCCTAAAAATACAACGCAAAAAATTTCTCAAGAATCCTATAAATTAGGGAGCGCATTAGATATTTCTCATGTTGAGCGTATGCATAAGGAGGTAATTAAGTATTTAAAAGGTAATAAAAATCTTATTTTTGATGCAAGTAAAGTTGAAAGAATCACAACTCCATGCATACAGCTTCTAATGTCAGTGGCAAACCAAGCAAAAAAAGATAATGATGTGAAATTTTCCATAAAGTCACCATCCCCTGCTTTTGAATTAGCTATGGAAGATTTAGGTATGATTAATGAATTAAATAATTGGAGAATTTAAATGACTAAAACTGCATTGACTGTTGATGATTCAAAAACAATGAGGGACATGGTATCGTTTACTTTAAAAGGTGCAGGATACAATGTTTTAGAGGCTGAAGATGGAAGGCAAGGGGTAGAAGTTGCTCAGGCAAACCATGTTGATGTTATTGTAACGGACTTAAACATGCCAAACATGAATGGTATTGAAATGATTAGGGGTTTGAGGGCAACTCCTAAATATGCAACCACTCCAATGTTAATGTTAACTACGGAAGGTGATGCAGCTAAAAAAGCAGAAGGCAAAGATGCAGGGGCAACAGGTTGGATAGTTAAACCTTTTCAACCAGAAAAATTAATTCAAGTAGTGAAAATGGTCTGTCCAGTTTAATCAAGTTTGGGCTCTACTTTAGAAATTTAAAAAAGTTTTATTATTATGGATTTAGATCAGTTTAAACAAACTTTTATAGAGGAAGCTTTTGAACTTCTGGAAGATATGGAGGAAAAACTTCTTAAACTAGATTATAATGAAGTTGATCTTGATGATATTAATGCAATTTTTAGATGTGCCCATTCAATTAAGGGTGGCGCAGGATCTTTCGGGTTTGATAGATTGGTTTCATTCACCCATATTTTAGAATTTCTTTTAGATGCCTACAGAAATGAAGAAATTGCAGTGACTGAAGGTGGTATTGATGCCCTCTTAAGGTCCGTGGATGTTTTAAATGTTTTAATAACTGCGGCTCAAAATGATTATGAAGCGGAATTAGGGTTTGAAGATGAACTAAAAGCAGAGCTCCAACAATTGTGCGGTACTAGTGATGTGCAAAGTGTTATACCAGCAAATTTATTACCTATAAATGGTAAACAAAAAGAAGAAGCCGCATTCGGCCTATTTGCTGATGAAGCAGAGCCAGCGTCTTCCGATTCTATAATTTTAGATGATAACAGCTCGGATGAAAAACTTTTTGATATAATTTTCATACCAGAAAGAGAACTTTTTACTAGTGGAAATGAACCACTATTTATAATTCGTGAATTAGCAAAATTAGGTGATGCAGAAGTTTCAATATCAACAGATTCACTGCCCCAATTAGAAGATTTAGACCCAATTGATTGCTATATTTCATGGAATATAAAATTAAGAACCTTTGAAACTAAAGATAACATTCTTGAAGTTTTTGAATTTGTAGAAGATGAATGCAAGCTAGAAATTAACGTAATTTCCGAAGGAAAACCTAACCAGGATGATCCAGATGGCGCATTTGGACTATTCGCTGATGATTTAGCAAATACATCAAGTACTATTGATATAAAAGATGATCCAGATGGTGCATTCGGTTTGTTTGTTGATGAATTGCCAGAACAAGAACTTACTGAAATAAATAACTTAACTTCAGTTGATGCAGTAGATTTAACTAAATCTGATAATGTTAAAGTATCTAATAAGCCTAAGGCGGAAAAAGATACTAAAAAGCAAGCAGTGCCTGCGGTGTCATCCATAAGGGTTGATATAAATAAGATTGATAGAATGGTAAATATGGTTGGTGAGTTAGTTATTACACAAGCCATGATTATGCAACGTTTGGAAGAACTGCCACAAGAATACTTAGAAAAATTGGTCAGCGGAGTTTCTGAGCTTTCACGTCACACTAGAGAGTTACAAGAAGCTGTTATGAGTGTTAGAATGCAACCAGTTAGCTCCGTTTTCTCACGTATGCCAAGAATTGTCCGTGACCTTTCAAGAAAGCTAAAGAAAAATGTTAAAATTGAAATGAAGGGTGAAGCAACTGAGATTGATAAAACAGTTATTGAATCTTTAAGTGACCCACTTACTCACATGATTAGAAATTCTGTAGATCATGGAATCGAAATGCCTGATGTTCGTGTGGAAAATGGAAAGGACGCGGAGGGTACGATATTATTATCTGCTGACAGTTCAGGCGGAAGAATTATAATTGAAATTTCGGATAATGGTGCTGGTATTAATCGTGAAAAAGTTTTAGCCAAAGCAATTGAGAAGGGCGTAGTAGCTGAGGATGCAAATTTAGCTCCAGAAGAAATTGATATGCTGGTTTTTGCTGCAGGTTTCTCGACTGCAGATGCGGTTACTGATGTTTCAGGTCGTGGTGTTGGAATGGATGTAGTTCGTAAAAACATTAAAGATTTGGGTGGTGACATAGAAATGATAAATGTTCCCGGGCAAGGTTCAACTTTCTCTATATCGCTACCATTAACATTAGCTATTTTAGATGGGATGGTTATTAGGTCAGGGGATGAAAAATATATAATCCCAATCAATAATATTCTTGAAACAATGCAGGTAAAGACCTCTGAAGTTAAGAATGTTAAAAGTGATGAGGAAGTGATTAATGTTAGGGGAGAATTTATTCCTCTCGCTCATTTAAAAGATATTTTTAATATAAATAAAAGTGAAAAAGATAATTCAGATAATATTTTAATTGTGCTTGTTGAAACAGGTAGGCAAAAAATCGGCATAGTTGTAGATGATCTTTTGGGGCAACAACAAGTAGTAATTAAAAATTTAGAAGAAAATAGTGACCCAGTAAAGGGTATTAGTGGAGCGACGATTCTTGGTGATGGCAATGTTTCATTAATTTTAGATGTAGCACAAATTTTGAAAATGAGTTTCGAAAATAAGAAACTCTTAAACACAGCTTAACTTATTTATAGGAGCCAAGCTATGCAAGAAGCAGAAATAGTAAATTCAAAAGAAGTTTCAGAAGATGATTCTGAAGAAGTAAGTCAATTTCTAACCTTTAACGTTGATGAAAGCGAATACGCTGTGGATATAATGAAAGTTATGGAAATTCGTGGTTGGACTGAAACTACTAGAATTCCAAATTCACCTGATTATATGAGGGGTGTTATTAACTTGCGCGGTTTGGTAATTCCTATTTTTGATTTAAAGTCTAGATTCGGCCAAGGACATATTGTTCCCAATGAAAAGAATGTGGTAATAGTTATTTCAATTGAAAGTAGAACAGTTGGGATTTTAGTTGATGCCGTATCTGATATTCTATCAATTAAAGAAGATCAAATAAAAGCTTCACCCTCTTCAAATAATGAAATGGATATAAAAGAGGAATATGTGAAGGGGCTTATTTCTCATAATGATAAAATGGTAGTTTCACTTGACGTTGACACACTTTTCCATAGTGAAGAAGTAACAAAAGAAAAAAGCCTTAATAAAATTTAATAGTAGGATTTATGGCTTTAGATGTCGTTAATAAAGATAGAGAATTTGACTTTAGCGATAAAGATTTCAAATTTATAAAAGAGCTGGTTTTTGTGAAAACAGGCATTAGTTTGGCTGACCATAAAAAAAGCATGATATATTCAAGGTTAGCAAAAAGGCTAAGAATATTAAATATAGCAACATTCGCCGAGTATTTTAAGTTGCTTGAATCTTCTAGTGGCTCAACTGAAATGGGTGATTTCACAAATGCAGTTACAACAAATTTAACAAAATTCTTTAGAGAAGAACATCATTTTGAACATTTAAGTAATAAAGCCTTGCCAGAATTTATTAAAAAAAATGAATCAAAAAGTCGGCTTAGAATTTGGTCTGCTGGGTGCTCTTCGGGAATGGAGC
>CAYGRX010000027.1:0-14031 GCA_964352365.1 uncultured Rickettsiales bacterium | reverse complement strand
AATCTATTGTTCCCGCTAGCATAAAACCAAAAACTACTGAGCAAGCCAAGAAAATAGCCTTAAATATAGCTGAAAAACTAGATTATATAGGTGTGATTGCTGTTGAGTTTTTCGTATTAGAAAATGGAGATCTTTATGTTAATGAAATGGCGCCGAGAGTTCATAATTCTGGCCATTGGAGCTTAGATGGCTGTGTTACAAACCAGTTTGAACAACATATAAGGGCAATTTGTGGGTTGGAGTTTGGTAGTACTCAAATGCTAGTAAATCAAGTTGTAATGAAAAATATTATTGGCAATGAAATGCATGATATTGATAAATATTATACTGATCCAAATGCCAAAATTCACAATTATAACAAGGGAGAAATTCGTTCAGGTAGAAAACTCGCCCATGTAAATATTATTAATTATTCTTAAAGTTGTATCATATTGATATTGACTTAAAATGAAGCAACCAGTATTAATATATTCTAAACGTTGTTCAAAACGGTATACTTATGGCAAGAAGAAACGAACATACCAAAGATCAATTAAAGTTTTTAGCACTTCAAGCTGCAAATAATATCATAAAAACTGAAAGTATTTCTGAGCTTAGCACTAGGAAAATCGCCAAAGAAATTGGATATGCTGCAGGTACATTATATAATATATTCAACAATGTTGATGATATAATTCTTCACATTAATTCGCAAACAATGCTTGAGGTGATGAATATTTTTACCAAAAAGCGCGATAGTTACAACCAAGAAAATTTGATACAAATCATAAATGAATATGTTGATTATATTGAAAGTAATTATAAAATTTGGAGCTGTTTGTTCGAGTATAAGAAAGTAAGCGGGGAAAAACTCCCTGAATGGTATTTAGAAAATATGAGTTTTATTATTGCTGCCATTAATAAATGTAATAATGAGCAAACGGTACTTTCTGAATTAATTTGGAATAGCATTAATGGCCTGTGCTATATTTCAACCACCTCAGCCGCAAAAAGCTTGGATTTTTCTTCTATAAAACAAAATTGTAATATTTTAGTAAATAAGCTTATTAGCTAGCTAAATTGAAGATTCTATTTCTGCCAAATTAAACATTTTTTCAATATTTAATAAAATTATCATTTTATCTTTTTGAGAAATAAGCCCCGTTATATATTGGCTATCTACATTTGCGTTTTCAGGGGTGTTTGGCTTATCTTTAATTTCCGCACTGTTAATAGTCAAAATATCAGAAACACTATCAACTAAAACCCCAATAGTTGCACTATCAAGTTTTAAAACTATAACAACTTTTGAGGAGTCAATTTCAATTTCACCATTACCAAATCTATCTTTTAGATCAAAAATTGGAACAACGACCCCCCTTAAATCAATGACACCTCTCATATAGGAAGGTGAGTCAGGGATTGGGGTGGTGTCTTGCCAACCACGAATTTCCATAACTTTCATTATATTCACGCCATATTCCTCATTATCAACAGCGAAAGTTAAAAACTGTCTATTTGAAGGCTCTTCTTGGGGTTTTAATTTTGAATTAAGGTCATTCATAGTAATAATTTTTAATTATTGGTAATTATCAATTATCTGCTTATATTTTACAAATCATTTAATAATTTTAACTGCTTTCACACTAAATTTAAATTATAATGGTTTTTTTATACAATAAAGTAACTTCAAAACGATAAATCTGCTTCAAATTATGGCACGTAAATTTACAGAAAAGAAACTATTAATTGCCAGTGGGAACACAGGAAAAATTAAAGAAATACAAGCACTTTTGAGCGGCTTTGATATTGAAGTAGTTTCTACAATTGGCCTAGGAATTGATGAGCCAGTGGAAGATGCCGATACATTTGAAGGTAATGCAGAATTAAAAGCAAAATACTATTCAGAAAAAAGAGGGCTACCTGCTCTTTCAGATGATTCTGGACTAGAAGTTGAGGCACTTGGTGGTTCACCTGGTATATATTCCGCAAGGTGGGCAGGAGAAAATAAAGACTTTAACGTCGCGATGGATAGAGTTCGTGAAGCTTTGGAAGAAATTGGTTATGACCCTAGAATTATGGGCGAAGGACATGATCTACTAAAAGCAAATTTCACTTGCGCGCTTTCACTTTATTGGCCAGATGGCGGTGTCGAAACCTTTTTAGGTAAAGTTTTTGGCCATCTTTCATTCCCTAGAAGGGGAGATAAAGGTTTTGGTTACGACCCTATATTTATTAAAAAAGGTATGACCCAAACATTTGCAGAAATTTCTCCAGAAGAAAAACACTCTATCAGCCATAGGTCAATTGCTTTCGACCAGCTAGTACGCGAATGTTTTAAAACACTATAAATAAAAATAATTCACACAAACTAATGTCATTTTTCAAAAAACTAAAACAAGGCCTTACCAAAAGTTCTAACAAGATTTCTACTGGTATAACGGATATTTTCACCAAGAGAAAGCTTGATAGTGAAACCTTGGAAGAGCTTGAAGAGCTGTTAATCACCTCTGACATTGGCCCAAAAACAAGCGCGCAGATTATTGAGAATTTTGCTAAAGGTAGATTTGGCAAAGATATTAGTGACGATGAAGTTAAAGAGGCTTTAAGCTTTGAAATAACTAAAATATTAGAGCCTTGTTCAAAAAAACTTGAGACCAAAAATGATGGAGATGCACCTTTCATCATGATGTTTGTAGGCGTTAATGGAACAGGCAAAACTACTTCAATTGGCAAAATTGCTTCGCAATTAAAATCCGAAGGCAAATCAATTGCTATCTGTGCATGTGACACGTTTAGAGCTGCCGCAGTTGAACAGCTTGAAACTTGGGCAGATAGAAGTGGCGCTTATTTTATTAGAGGAAACGACAACGCAGACCCTGCAAGTGTAGCATACAAAGCTTTTGAAGGAGCAAAAAGAGAGAATTCTGATATTTTAATGGTTGATACAGCAGGAAGACTACATAACAAAAGCCAACTTATGGATGAGCTTGCAAAAATTTCTCGTGTATTAAAAAAGCATGATGAATCTCTGCCTAACGAAACTATTTTGGTTCTAGATGCAACCACTGGACAAAATGCTATCAATCAAGCTGAAGTATTTAATGAAATTGCCAATATTACTGGAATTATAATCACTAAACTTGATGGTGGCTCAAAAGGCGGTGTTGTTGTAGCAATTGCAGATAAGCTTAAATTGCCTATTTATGCCGTCGGGGTTGGCGAAGCAATTGATGATTTAAAAGATTTCGATGCAAAGGAATTCGCTGATAGCTTGGTTGGGCTTTAAACTCAAATTAAAACAACACACCTAAATAAAAATCATATATATTTTTAAATATAATCTTATTGCTTGAAGTTAAGTCCAGCGCGGATATTATTAAGTTTAAAGTTAAATATAAATTTTGATGAATAATAATATTGAAAATGACAGCCTAGATTACGCAAAGTTAATTGACGATGCTATGCATCATGTTGTTAAAAGCGTTCTAGAAGAAATAAATACCAATGGTTTGCCAGGTGATCATCACTTCTTCATCACCTTTAAAACAGAGGCTTCTGGGGTTATGATGTCTGATGAACTAAAGGCTAAATACCCAGAGGAGATGACAATTGTTATTCAGCACCAATTTTATGACCTAGAAATTACAGATGATTATTTTAGCGTTGTTTTAAGCTTTGACCATGTGAAACAAAATCTAACTGTACCATTTTCCGCACTCCTAAGCTTTGTTGACCCAAGTGTTAAATTTGGATTACAATTCAACACAAGCTATGTTGATGAAGATGACGACCTTTTAAATGAAAATGCTGAAGATGATTACCATCTTGAAGGTGATAAATTATCAGAGGATGGTTCACCAAAAGCATCAAACGTGGTAACTTTGGACGCTTTCAGAAAAGATAAAAAATAGATTCATACTTATTAAACAACAAAGGTAAAACTATGGTTGATGGAATAAAAGATATATTAAACGACTTACCCCAAACTGATGGCGGCGGAGAAAGCGCTGAATTTATGGGTGATGATGCTTACGTTGAATCTTGCCAAGACATTATGAATGAAGCTTTGCAAAAGGGTTATGATATTATCCATATGGAAAATGGCGATATTATCACAACTGGAACCAGAGTTATTGTAACCCAATATCGCTGGGATCCTGAGAGCAAAGAGATGGTTAAAATAATGAGTAAACAAAAATAGTTTAAGGGTATAGTTTTTTACTATGCTTCGTTATTCGAAGGTTTCGTCCTCAATCAAGTAGATATCTACATTCATGCGGACTTACCTTGAATTCTTAGCCTAGCTTAAAACTAGAACATTAGAAAAATAAATAGATAAAATTTAAAGGAAAATACAAATGGTTAATAAGGTAGTTCTTGCATATTCAGGTGGTCTGGATACTTCAGTAATTTTAAAATGGCTTCAAGATGAATATAAAGCTGAGGTAGTAACCTTCACAGCTGATATTGGTCAGGATGAAGATTTCTCTCCAGTTAGAAAAAAAGCTGAAAAGCTTGGTATTAAAGAAATTTACGTTGAAGATTTAAAAGAGGAATACATACGTGACTTTGTTTTCCCAATGTTTAGGGCAAATGCCGTTTATGAAGGTAAATATTTACTTGGAACATCAATAGCGCGTCCATTAATTGCAAAAAGACAAATTGAAATTGCTAAGGAAACTGGTGCTGATGCCGTAAGCCATGGTGCTACTGGCAAGGGTAACGATCAAATACGTTTTGAGTTAGGCTATTATTCCTTTGCGCCTGATATTAAAATTATTGCACCTTGGAGAGAATGGGACTTGAACAGTAGAACAAAGCTATTAGCTTATGCTGAAAAGCATGGCATTGAAGTTCCTGAAGCAAAGAAAGATGAGCCTCCATATTCAATGGATGAAAATGCACTTCATATTTCTTATGAAGGTAAAGCACTAGAAGACCCATGGACAAGATATGACCCTTCTATGCTTAGAAAATCAGTACCTGTAGAAAAAGCTCCTGATAAAGCAACTTACGTTGAGATTGAATTCCAAAATGGAGACATGGTTGCTATTGATGGCGAAAAAATGTCGCCATATAATTTGTTTACCAAGCTAGATAAAATGGCGGGCGCGAATGGCATTGGAGTTATTGATATTGTTGAAAATAGATTTATAGGCATGAAAAGCCGTGGCGTTTATGAAACTCCGGGTGGAACAGCACTACTTGAAGCGCATAGAGGCATGGAAAGCATCACACTTGATAGGGAATCAATCTTTCTGAAAGACGAACTTATGCCCAAATATGCAAGAGCAATATATAATGGTTTTTGGTGGTCACCAGAACGTAGAATGTTACAAGCCGCTATTGATGAGTCTCAACGTTATGTAAATGGAAAAGTTGTCCTAAAAATGTATAAAGGAACATGTGAAGTAGTAGCTAGAAAGTCTGATGACAGCCTTTACAGTGAAGCTCATGTAACTTTTGAAGAAGACGAAGTTTACAATCAACGTGATGCAGAAGGCTTCATAAAATTGAACGCACTTCGCCTTAGACTAGCTAAAGGAAGAAGTTAATATTATGCTCCGCAATTTCTTGGAAAAATTCTATCTTGCGGGCATTAGCGTCATAATAAAAACTATCTATCGAATTAAGCTTATTGGCTTTGAAGACCACTTCCCGAAAGAAGGGCCTGCCATATTAATATCTAACCATGTTAGTTATATGGATGGGATGGTTTTACACCACGCAACGCCGAGAAAAATACGCTTTTTGATTGATGAAGAAATTTATAATACTCCCGGTGTTCATCATTTTATGAGCATTGATAGGGCTATACCAATTTCCCCTACTAAAGACTCCGTAAAGAAAGCACTACAAAAAGTTTCTGATGGTTTAAAAGCTGGTGACATCATATGTATTTTTCCAGAAGGACAACTTACCTATACCGGTCACATGATAAGGTTTAAACTTGGCATAGAATGGATTTTAAAGGAAGACCCCGTTCCCGTGATACCATGCGCATTGATAGGTTTATGGGGCAGCATTTTTAGTCGTAAATATCGCAAAGAAAAATGGAAAATGGTTCCAAGGTTTTTCAGAAAAAGAGTGACTGTTGTTTGTGGCAAACCTATACCACCAGAAAGAGCTAAGATAAATTATCTACAGCGAGAAGTTATGAGGCTGAAAAGTTCGTTCCACCATCAATAATTCTAGCACTAAACTACTTTTAATCTTTAAAATTTCAAATTTTCAATTATAAATTAAGGGAAATTTACATAGGATTAAGTATGACTAAAAGAATTTTTGTTTTCCCAGGGCAAGGTAGCCAATATGTTGGAATGGGCAAGGAACTCAATGATACATTTGCAGAAGCTAAAGAAGTTTTTCAAGAAGTTGATAATGCTTTGAATGAAAATCTTTCTAAGATAATTTTTGAAGGTGATATTGAAAAATTAACCTCTACAGAAAATGCTCAACCAGCTTTAATGGCAACCTCAATAGCAGTGCTAAGGGTTATAGAAAAGCAATCTGGTAAAAAAATTGATGAATTATGCGACTATGTGGCAGGACATTCTTTAGGTGAATATTCCGCTTTATGTTCAGCAGGTTCAATTAGCTTAAGTGAAACCGCAAAACTTCTTAGAATTAGAGGTTCAGAAATGCAAAAAGCTGTTCCCGCTGGTGTTGGCGGAATGGCGGCTGTTATCGGGTTATCTTTTGAAGATGTTGAAAAGCTAGTTGCTAAAGTTGGCAAGTCTGGCGCTTCAATACAAATTGCTAATGATAATAGTGATGGACAAATTGTTGTAAGTGGCGCAATGGTCGCCATTGATGATGGGGTAGAAGTTGCTAAAGAGCTTGGCGCTAAACGATACTTAAAGTTACCAGTTTCCGCACCTTTCCATAGTGAACTTATGCAACCAGCCGCAGACGCAATGAAAAGGGCTTTAAATGAAGCAAATATTTTCGCACCAAAAATACCTGTAATAGCAAATGTAACTACATTAGAAGTTACCGACCCTAGTATAATTAAAGAATTGTTGATTGAACAGGTTACTGGCAGAGTTAGATGGCGTGAGTCTGTAATTAATTTTGGTGAAAATTATAATATATCTTCAGCCGTAGAAGTTGGTGCAGGAAAAGTTCTTTGTGGTTTAATCAAAAGAATTAATAAAGAAATTGAAACCTTCAACGTTGAGAAGCCATCTGAAATTGAAAGTTTTTTGAATTAGTTGCTAGTTTACTGCCGATGAACTATAGTTTTTAAAAATCTTACAAACCCAAAAAGTCATTATTTTAATGTCAGATAGCCAAACAATAAATTCTGCTCACGATGATGATAGGTTTGTAAGTGAAGTAATATCAGCATTAAAAAATGATAGTAATAAACGGGTTCAGGAACTAATTGAAGGCCAACACCCATCAGACATAGCTGATGTTATAAACCTAACTGAAAAAGGTGAAAGAAGTAGGCTTGTTGCACTTCTTGGCGGTGAGATTGCACCAGAAGTTCTAAGGCATATTGATGACGGCTTAGTTAAAGAAGAAGTAATTTCTCTTATTGGCGCGGAAAGCGGTGCAGAAGCAATCGGCCGTTTAGAAAGTGATGAAGCAATTCAATTTATTGAAGATTTATCGGATGAAAGAGTCGAAGAAATTCTTGATAACCTCAGTGGCTCAAAACGCTTAGAAGTTGAAGAAGGCTTGAATTACCCTGAAGACTCAGCAGGTAGGCTTGCAAACAAGCAGTTTGTTGTTGTTGATGAAAAAAATAATGTTGGTGATATCATAGATCTTGTTAGGAGTAGTAAAAAATTACCTGATGATTTCTATACCATCTTTGTTGTTGATAGTGAAGATCGACCAATTAGTTACATACCTTTAAGCCGAGTTATGAGAAGTGAACGTACTGTTAAAATTAAAAAAATTCAGCAAGAAATTATTAAATCTATTGATGTAAATCTTGACCAAGAACAAGTAGCAAATGTCTTTAAAAAATATCATTTAATTTCAGCGCCAGTAGTTGATGAAGAAGGCAGAATGATTGGGGTTGTAACCATTGATGACGTTGTTGATGTTTTAGAAGAAGAATTTGAAGAAGACATAATGCACCTAGCAGGTATGGGTAGTGAAACTGATATTAGTGGCAGTGCATATAAAAAATTTAAAAATAGGTCACCTTGGCTTTTTGTAAATTTGATAACTTCAATTTTTGCATCTTATATAATCTCCTTCTTTGAAGTTGAAATTTCTGAATTAGTTGCACTTGCCGTGCTTATGCCAATTGTTGCATCTATGAGCGGTAATGCTGGAGCACAAACTTTAACTGTTGCTGTAAGGGCAATTGCCACTAGAGAGCTAGGTTTTGCAAATTATAAGAAGGTTCTATCAAAAGAAGTTATTACTTCGATAATTAATGGTTTAATTTTTGGCTTCATAACCTTATTGGTATCATTTTTATTATATGAAAATATCCAGTTAGGTTTAGTTATATTCAGCGCGGTTCTGCTAACCTTCCTGCTCGCAAGTATTTCTGGTTGTTCAATACCTTTAATTATGCACCGTTATAATTTTGACCCTGCTGTATCATCATCAGCATTAGTATATGCAGTGACAGATATAAGCTCATTTTTTATATTTTTAGGGTTAGCCTCAATAATACTTGTGTAATAAAACTGTTTAATTTTTATCATTTTGGTTTTAAGTTAAAATTATGGATTCAGCTGAAGTTTTAGAAATAGGCAGAGAAGCAGTTTTTGTGTTATTAAAAACCGCCTTACCGCTTATGTTAGTAGCATTGTTTGTAGGTTTAATCATCTCACTTATTCAAGCATTAACGCAAATTCAAGAAATGACCTTATCATTCGTACCTAAAATTATAGCTATATTTCTAGGGCTATTAATTGCCATGCCTTTTATGCTTGAAACTATGAAAGATTTTGCTGAAAGCCTAGCTATAAGGATTGCGGGAATCGGATAAAAGCTATAAAAATCCTCATATATAAATTCTAATTAAAACAAATATTACAATGACAAAAAAATCTTGCGTTATAGGTTATCCAATCAGCCACTCACTATCCCCTATAATTCATAATTATTGGTTAGATAAATATGAAATTGAAGGTGAGTATAAGAAAAAGGAAGTTAAACCAGAAGAGTTAGAAAGCTTCATTTTAAATTTGAAAGAAAATGGCTATCAAGGTTGCAACATAACAGTTCCACATAAGGAAGCCGCTTGGAAAATAATTAATAAACATTATGGCTTTGAAGCTGATGAGGAAGGGAAAGAATTCTTACCAGCAACTGTTGCAAAATTTATGGGTGCAATAAACACTATAGTGGTGGGAGAAGACGGAAAATTAATTGCAACTAATACAGACTTTCTAGGATTTGCTAGAAACCTTATCGAAAAGCAGCCTGAATTTGACTATCGTAATGCTGTCTGCCTAATCGTTGGTGCAGGTGGCGCGGCAAAAGCTATTGCCTTTGCGCTTGCTAGCATGGGGGTTTATCAAATTGTTATTACAAACAGAACAGAAGAAAAATGTTTTGCAATTAAGGAAATGATAACGCAAAATTTTGGATATGACGAAGATAGGTTTGATGTTGTTCCTTGGAACCTCCGAAATGATGCAGTAAAGCATTGTAATTTTGTTGTGAACACCACCAGCCTTGGCATGAAAGGACAAGCTGAGCTTGATTTAGATATAAGTGGCTTGCACGAAAATAGCTTAATTACTGATATTGTTTACAACCCTTTAAAAACTAAACTTCTACAGGATGCGGAAAAATTGGGATATAATGTAGTTGATGGCATCGGCATGTTACTTCACCAAGCAACAGCTGGTTTTGAAGGTTGGTTTGGTAAAAGACCAATTGTCGACGAAAAATTAAGAGAAAAAGTTCTCCGTGAGTTATAGTATCATATTTTTTGCGGATATGTAACTAATTAAACATTTTTCTTGCATATTTAGAATATTTACCTATTTTCCTAGAACATTTTACCCATGAGATAGTTTTGTCCGATCAAAATAAAGATTTGTTTGAAGAATTTAAAAGAAAGTATTCCAACCTTGAAGGTCTGGATTTAATTTCTGCTGCCCATGAATTTTTTGGTGATAATGAACTAGTTAGCTTTTCATCTTTTGGCTCATATTCAGCTTTATTACTTAGCTTAGTTGCAGAAGTTGATAAAAAAATTCCGATCTTATTTTTGGAAACTGGAAAACATTTTTATGAAACCTTAAAATTTGTCGATGATGTTCAGGAGTTTTTAGGAATAAAAACTATAATTAAGTTACATCCTGATTCTAAAATTTTAGCTAATGCAGATGAAACTGGAGATCTTTGGAAAACCAATGTTGATAGATGTTGCTGGATTAGAAAAGTTGAACCACTAGATAGATATCTGGAAGAAAACCCGCAAGTTAAGGCCATAGTTACAGGACGTAGAGGATATCAAACAGCTGATAGGGCTGATATGGAATCTATTGAGCTTGATGACACTGGCAGAATTAGAATAAACCCCTTCAAAAACTTTAGTAAACAAGATATAATATCTGAGTTTGAAGAAAGGGGGTTGCCTCAGCACCCGCTAGTTGCAAAAGGCTACCCTTCTATTGGTTGCGCACCATGTACACGCGCTGTAAAACCAGGTGAAGATGAAAGGAGTGGGCGATGGGCTCATGTTGTAGACATTAACAGTGAAGGTGGCGATAGCCAAAAAACAGAATGTGGAATTCATCTGAATAAGAAAACAGTTGAAGACTGGAGTATATAAAATTTATAAGGAGAGAAAACTATGGATCATTTAGATAAATTAGAAGCCCAAAGCATGTTCATATTTAGGGAAGCTTTTAACAAAATTGACAATATGGCTATGTTGTGGAGTTTTGGTAAAGATTCCAATGTAATGATACATTTGGCTCGAAAAGCTTTCTTTGGGAAAATACCATTTCCACTAATTCATTGTGATACTGAATTGGAATTTCCTGAAGTTTATGAATTCAGAAACAAATATGTAAAAGAGTGGGATATTGATTTTATAAGTGAAGTTTGCCCACCGATTGAAACTACTGATGAAACTTTGCCTCATTCCGCGCGTATCGCTGCAAGAAAAACTGGTGGCTTAAAAAGCGTTATCTCTAAAAATAGATTTAACGGAGTTGTAGCTGGTATCCGTCGCGATGAAGAAGGAACTAGAGCTAAAGAGAGATATTTCAGCCCAAGAAGCACTGATGGCCAATGGGATGTAAAAGACCAACCACCTGAATTTTGGGATCAGTTCATGACAGATTTTCCTCCAGGAACACATGTTAGGATTCACCCATTACTACACTGGACTGAATTAGATGTATGGCTATATATCAGACGTGAATCTATTCCTATCGTACCTTTATATTATGCCCGCCCATGGGGTAAGCTTGCAGATAAAGATTTTGGCGGTAAAATGATGCGTTTCCGTTCACTCGGCGAATTAGGAATTACTTGGCCAGTTGAAAGTGAAGCTGATGATATTGAAAAAATCATCACTGAACTTAGAACAACCAGAGTAAGCGAGCGTAGTGGCCGACCAATGGGCGCTGATGAGGATGAAAGTTCATTTGAGCGTTTACGTGCTGACGGTTATATGTAAATAAGGTTAATAGCCTATAATTTTGTAAATTAAGCCACAAATAGATATAATTTATTAAGTTTCACTATTTTATGAAAAAGATATTTATTACATTATCAATTATACTATTTAGCTCTTCTGCATTTGCAGAGCAAATTTCTATGATTGAAAGGTTTGGTTTGGAGATAGATAAATCTTGTCCTCAAATATCTTTATCAGTAAAAAATTGTAGTAAATATTCTTGCATCACTGAAAATCCAATATTTTCTGGATTAAGAATCAGACATTCTGTGAATGATAATATAGACTCAAAAATATGCGAATATAAGGTTGAAAACTTTGCAGTAGATGAAGGAGAAGAAAATATTTACCACAAGGTAACTTGTGATTTAGACAGCAAGGAGGCTCAAAGTTTAATTAATTCAATACAAGGTAAAAAGTTTAAAGAGTGGGGCATAGACTTTCAATATATGGTTAATTTTTACAATAAATATTGTTTCACGGATGCTTAGATGAAAAAAATTATTTGGACATTTTTACTACTAATATTAACGCCTACTATTTGTGAAGCTAAAACTAAGCAAGAGCTTTCTGAAGAGATTTTTAATCTACCAGGCATGAAGGCATCTTTTGAAGATTCAATGGCATCAGCATACCAGTCTACCGCATTAAAAGGGCAAGTAGATGAAGAATGCTTTGAAAATAAAATGTTAGGAGAAATGGAGAAATATGAAAGAGGACTTTTGCCCTATTCTTATTTTCTAAATTATTTTGTTAAAACCTATGAAAGAAATTTCACAAATGATGAGTTAGAAGAAGTATTGAAATTTTATAAAAGCACCGCTGGAAAGAAAACCATCTTATTAGCTCCTCAAATTAATGTAATGGTTTTAGATATTATAACTGATTACATGGAAAAATATGGTGAACAGGTAGTACAAAACCTATTTATAATTATGGAAAATAATTTGAAAGCTACAAATGAATGTCAGGAATTTGGCAACTTATTGAAACAAATGTCAAATTCTGTACAGGAGGAAAATAATGACTAAAATATTATTTATAACTACATCAATTGATAGGATTGACGAAGATTGGCAAAGTGGAATTTGGTTTGAAGAGCTTTCAAATCCTTATTACTATTTTGAAGAAAATGATATCGAATGTGATATCACCAGCCCATTTGGCGGTAATGTACCCTTTGACCCACTAGCATTAACTGATGAACATATAACAGAATCAGTTGAAAGGTTTCATGCCGATAAGGATGCCATGAGAAAATTAGAAAATAGTTTAACTTTGTCCGATATTGATTTTAATGAATATGATGGGATATTTTTCCCTGGTGGCCATGCAGCAAGCGTAGACTTGCCAAATAATGAAGATTTAGCTATAAAGCTTGGAGAATTTTTTGATCTAGGTAAACCAATCGCAGCTTTATGTCATGGGCCTGCTGGCTTAGTTAGAGCAAGGCGTGAAGATGGAAAGTCCATAGTGTTTGGCAAAGAAATTACAAGCTTTAGTAATGCCGAAGAAGAAGAGTTAGAAGTTAAAGATAGATTACCTATTTTGCTTGAAACGAGATTTAAAGAATTAGGCGCAAAATATGTTTGTGATGAGCCTTTTAAGGATCACAGCGTTAGAGATGGGAATATAATTACAGGACAAAATCCCCAATCCACTACTTCAACAGCCAAACTATTTTTAGATGCGGTTAATGAATTTAAAGAAAATTATAACAATAATAGAAGAGAAGCATAATGACTATAAACACAGCAGCAAATATTGAAATAGAACCAGCTTTATCTGAGTCTAAGGAAATGATGAAAATCGTTATTGTTGGTCATGTTGACCATGGTAAATCCACTTTAATTGGAAGGTTATTTCATGATACTGATAGCTTACCAGATGGTAAATTAGAGCAAATTCAAAACCAGTGTAAAAAACGCGGCATGCCTTTTGAATACTCATTCTTGTTGGATGCATTGCAAGCTGAGCGTGACCAAGGTATTACAATTGATACTACTCAAATTTGGTTCAAAACTGAGAAAAGAAACTATGTAATTATTGACGCACCTGGCCATAAAGAATTTTTAAAAAATATGGTTAGTGGTGCCGCAAATAGTGAAGCGGCAGTTTTAGTAATTGACGCACATGAAGGCGTAAAAGAACAATCTAAACGTCATGGCTACCTGCTTTCATTATTAGGTGTTAGCCAAGTCGCAGTTGCGGTTAATAAAATGGATTTAGTTAACTATTCAGAAGAAAAATTTAATGAAATTGAAAAAGAATATACTGAATATCTTGATTCAATTGGTGTTAAAGCAACCTTCTTTATTCCTATTTCAGGTAGAGAAGGTGACCTAATTACTAAAGAGTCACAAAACATGCCTTGGTATAAAGGCCCTAGTGTTTTAGGCGCGTTGGAAGACTTTAAACCTAAGCCTACTCTA
>CAYGRX010000026.1:0-14364 GCA_964352365.1 uncultured Rickettsiales bacterium | reverse complement strand
CGAGAAACTTTGCACGAGATAATAATTTTATCAGAGGCTAAACCTATTTCTTCTGCTTTTTTTGCGCTAATAAGAGCCGATTGTATAAGCGCTTCACGCATAATTTCGTCTGCTGGAGCTGGATTTTTAAGCTTTGAATTTTCATCCATTAGCTTAGTTGATAAAGATTCATCCAAACTTCCCCAGTTCACACCGATTCTAACAGGTTTATCATATTCAATTGCCTTGAGGATCATTTTCTCAAATTGAGCATCTTTCTTCTTGCCGAAACCAACATTTCCCGGATTTATTCTGTATTTATCTAAAGCTTTTGCGCAATCAGGATATTTTTCCAACAATGTATGGCCGTTATAATGGAAGTCACCTACAATAGGAGCGTCACAGCCTTTAAGGCGTAGCATATCTTTAATTACAGGAACTTGCTTTGCAGCTTCTTCGGTATTTACTGTTATGCGAACAATCTCGCTACCTGCCATCCAAAGTTCATATATTTGGTCTGCGGTACTTTTAGCATCCTCAGTATCAGTGTTTGTCATTGATTGAACGCGTATTGGAGAGTCTCCACCTACAGATACATTGCCAACCCAAACCTTATGTGTCGGTTTTCTGTTCATCAGTTTTTAAGCTATTATTTTTTATTTCTATAGAGTCAAAAAGCGCATCAACTGTAAAAACATATTTATCATCCTTTTTCTCAGCATCAGGCATAGATTTTACACGAACCCCATCAAGATAAACATCTAAAACACCAATTTCCGGTGTATAAAGGTAATATTCCTTATCATCCGCAGGATATATAATAGTTTCATTTGGAAGAAATATTTTTGAAAGAATTACATTATCGTCTTTGTCAGTTATTTCAACTTGAGTCTGCTCTTTTGCAATTATTGACACTGTGAAATTTCTAGAAATTACAGGAATAACTAAATCTTTGAGCGGTGAAATTTTGTTCTTTGCAATAGTTTCTGCCAAACTATTCACTGCATCTTCTTCAAATGTTCCATCCATAGGAACGACTTCACCTAAACTTGCATGCGCGCTATCCTTATCAGAGCCTACAAGATAGAAGGCGGTGTAAACAACTAGAATCAGAACCGCGCAACAGCTAAGAACAAATAAATTGGGGGTTTTAAAATCAAAATTATTTTTACCTAACTCAATTTTTATCTGCTGTTCGTCAAGGAATTCATCAGAAACAACTTTTCTTTCAAACTGCTTTGTATTTATACCTAAAAATTCAGACACACTACGTATGTAAGCGCGGTTATAAACTCCACCAGGGAGGCCGTCAATATCTCCATTTTCAATGGCTTTAATATAAGCAAGTTTGATGTTGGTACGCTCAGAAACCTCTTCTTGGCTAATGCCTTTCAATTCGCGAACACGCTTAATCTCGTCAAGAAATTCCGAGCTTAGGATCCTCTCTTCATCTATTTTTTTAGCTAAATTTGACATATTTACATCCAATTTTCAGTGATGTAACATACATCAATATGATATTAAATCAACCGCTTGTATTTGAAAAAAACAGTTATATAATTCGCGGAAATCAAATGTGTAATTCCATATAATGAAAAAGCTTTCAAACCTAGTTATAATATCACTTTTAGCAGTTTTTATACTTTTTCCATTTGAAGCAAAGGCAGTTCTGAAAATTGACATTACAGAAGGTAATTCTGACCCAATCAGGGTTTCTACTCCAGCTTTCTCAGGTGATAACCAAACCACTGATAGTATTGGTAATAAAATTACCGGTGTGATTGACACGAACCTTTCTAGATCTGGCTTGTTTAAAGTTATCGGTAAAGGTTCATATATACAAAAATTTAATGGTATAAACACCATCCCAGATTTTGCGGGTTGGAGAAATATCCGCTCACAGGCATTAATTGTGGGCAGGGTAGAATCTACAGGTGGTAACAATGTTAAAGTTCAATTCAGGCTATGGGATGTTCTAACAGGCAAGCAAACCTTGGCTAAATCTTTCCGTGCGACCACCACAGGCTGGCGCAGGATTGCCCATTTAATTTCAGATGAGATTTATGAGTATTTGACTGGGGAGCAAGGATATTTTGATACAAGAATAGTTTATGTAGCAGAGACTGGCGGTTGGAAAAGAAAAACTAAGCGTTTAGCAATAATGGACCAAGACGGTGCAAATGCAATGTTTTTAACATCTGGTAGAAACCTAGTTCTTACGCCACGTTTTGACCCATCAATGCAAAGAATTATATATCTCTCTTATAGAACCAGAAAGCCAACTATTCATCTTTACAACCTCTCAACTGGTAGGGAAGAAATTCTTGGTCAGCTTCCAGGTATGAGTTTTGCCCCTAGGTTTTCACCTGATGGTAAGCGGGCTATATTCTCGGTTTCAGTAAATGGCAATACTGATATTTATGAAATGAATTTGAGCAATAGAAAAGTACGTAAAATTACTGCGAATTCAGCAATTGACACTTCGCCTTCGTATTCGCCTGATATGAAAAGAATTGTTTTCAACAGTGATAGGCAAAATGGTCAACAGCTTTATGTAATGGATTCAAGCGGCAAGAATTCTGTAAGAATTAGTAATGGAAAAGGTCGATATGCTACTCCAGTTTGGTCGCCAAGAGGAGATCTGATAGCATTTACAAAAATGAGTGGAGGTAAATTCCATATTGGTGTTATGAGGCCAGACGGTACAGGGGAACGTTTACTTACTGAAAGCTATCTTGATGAAGGCCCGACTTGGAGTCCTAACGGGAGGGTAATTATCTTTTCTCGTAAGACAAGTAACTCTAATCAGACAGCTGGTAAAACCTATTTATACAGTGTGGATATAACAGGCTATAACTTACGTAAATTAGGTACTTCAACTGAGGCATCAGATCCTGCTTGGAGCCCTCTTCTAAGCAAGTAATTTTGTATTTAATAGCTTCAAGGCTTGACTCATTTATGCAGATTTCAATAATTGCAATTGGTAAAGTTAAAGAAAAAGATATTAAGTCTTTAATAGATGAATATTTGAAGCGTAATCCATGGAAAATAAATATTATTGAACTTGAGTCCAAAGAGCGCGAAGAGAAGCGAATGAAGCAAGATGAAGGCGAGATAATTCTTAGTAGGTTATCTGATAATGATTTTGTAATTATATTAGAAGAAAACGCCATGGAGTTCACTAGTCCTGATTTCGCAAAATATATGCAAAAATTGCAGGTTGATGGAAATTCAAAATTAAAATTTGTAATTGGCGGGGCATCAGGAATCTCAAATGATTTACGTAATCGAGCAAATGCTTCACTTTCTCTAGGTAAACTTACATACCCACACAAATTGGCAAGAATGTTGCTTGTAGAACAGCTATATAGAGTGTGGACTATTATAGAAGGTAGATCTTACCATAAATAATTTGCCTTTTAGTTAATTTTTACAATAAGATAAACAAGATAAAATTAAAGATTATAGGGATAATATGGATTTTAGTGCGATTACATCATTTAACTTGCTTCATCAAAAAATGAAGCATCACGCTAGTAGGCAGGAAGTAATCGCTGAGAATTTTGCAAACTCAACAACTCCTGGCTATATGAGGAAGGAAATTAATAAGCCAGATTTCGGATCCATGGTAGGCCAGGCATCAAAAAATATAACTTTAAAAACTACTGACCCAAATCATATGCAAATGAAGGGTAGCTCTCCTGATTCTGCAATGGTAACAGATGTAAAAGTTCAGCCAGACTTGGAAGCAGTTCAAATGACAGCGAATTCAAAAGAGTTCGGTGCTGCTTCTGCTACCTACAGAAAAATGATGCAACTGGTTCGTGATTCATTGGGTAGCGGGCAGTAAACTAAAATATTAATTTTTGTAATTATGAAGGGAATCTTTAAAATATTTATTGTAGCAGCACTTTTGGCTTTGCCATTAGCCTCACAAGCCGGCTCACTTAAAGATGCGATGATGATATCCTCTTATGGCATTAAAGCTCAAGGTGAACGTATGAAAGTTGTTGCGGAAAATATTGCAAATTCAGAAAATACTGGTTCAAATCCTAGCGAATCTCCATATCAACGCAAGGTAATATATTTTGATAATAAGCATGATGCTGAAAAAGGAATTAACGCTCTTAAGGTCAGAAAAATTGGAAGAGATACAAGCCTTGGAAAACTTGTTTATAGGCCAGATCACCCCGCAGCTAACCCAGAAGGTTATGTTCGTTTGCCAAATGTAGATAGAACACTAGAGTCAATGGATTTACGTGAGGCACAAAGAAGCTATGAGGCTAATATTAGTGTGATTGAAACTACTAAGAAGATGATGGATAGAACGCTTGATTTAATGAGATAACAGAGATAGGTATATTATATGGTAGATAATTTAAAGATGATTGATGCACTAAATGCATACAATAAAATGGGTAAATTACAAGGTACTTTTGAACCTGAAAAGCCAGACTTCACTCAACTTGTGGAAAGTGCAATTAAAGGTACTCAAGCAAGTATTGTAAACGCAGAAAAAGCTGCTATAGGCTCTGTAACAGGTGAAGTTAGCTTAGATGAACTTGCAATTGCCGTTGCGAATGCTGAGACTAGTTTAAAGGCAGTTGTATCAATTCGTGATAGGATTGTTAGTGCCTACCAAGAAATTATCAGAATGCCTATCTAACTGCTAGAATTATGGGGCAAAAAAAGTCTATTTTAAAAGTTGGCACCAGAAAGAGTAAGTTGGCTATTGCGCAAACTAACTTAGTTTTAGATGAGTTAAAAAAACAAGATTCAAGCTTAGAGTTTGAAATTGTTGCCATTCAAACAAAAGGTGATCAGCAACATCATAAACCACTGCGTGATATTTTTGAGCAGGGAAAAGCAGCGTTTACAAGCCAGATAGAGGAAGAGCTTCGCGAAGTTAATATTGATTTTGCAGTACATTCTATGAAGGATGTTGTGGGCAATATACGCTTTGATGATATTACTTTTCCTGCCTTTCTAGAGCGCGTTAGTCCGTTAGATGTATTGATCTTAAAAGAGGATTATAATTCTTTAGAAGATCTGCCTGAAGGCTACGTTGTGGGAACCGTGTCTGCTAGAAGAAAAGCTGGGTTATTGCGTGCAAACAGCAAACTAAATGTTAAAAATTTACGTGGAAATGTTCAAACTAGAATTGCAAAGCTCAAGGGAAGTCACAAATGGACTGGCCATGTAGAAATTGAATATGATGCTATAGTAATGGCGGAATCTGCAATTTGCAGAAGCGGTACTGAGCTAAATTTAGATGGCTTGAATAGATTTAAGATAAAAGAAACTGAAATGATACCACCAGCGGGGCAGGGTGTTATTGGCGTACAATGCAGAAAAGAAGATAAAAGCTTAATAGATATATTATCTAAAATTAACCACCCTAAAACTGAAATGGAAGTTAGATGTGAAAGGGAGTTTTTATATAATTTAGGTGGCAATTGTCATTCAGTAATAGGTGTTTTCTGCCAAATTCTTGAGAAGAAAAACCAAATCAGCTTAATTGCTGAAGTCTCGGAAGAAACTGGAGATAATAGATTTTATATTGAGAATAGTTCCGAGCCAGATCAATATTTGAATCTTGCGAAAGACTGCGCTAATGAAATAAAGAAGAATATAGTTAGCAGCCGTGGTATAGAATATTTAATAAATAATCTAAACTTAGACGGAAAGTAAACTAATAGCTTAATTATAAAGAAATAACTTTATAATTAACCCTGACGAGCTTTAAGCTTAGGGTTCTTTTTGTTAATTACATAAACTCTACCTTTTCTACGTACAACGCGGCAGTTTTTATCTCTTGTTTTAGCTGACTTAAGTGAATTTATAACTTTCATTTTGAAAACCTAAAATTTATATTTGTATCTCTTTGAGGGAGCAAACATATAGTTATTTAATTGGCTGTCAAGCCAAAAGCTGTTGTTTTTATAAGCTTTTAATCACATTCTATACGGCTCCACTACCTACTAAATCAGAAATTTGATATATATTAACTTCAATTCCATCAATATTTTCACCAAAATCTTCAATTTGTAAGGCGCTCGTATAACTAAAACTACTTTCGTTTGTGCTAACAGTTCTAACAATCTCATCATCATTCATTATATCAATCTCATATTCCTCGATAGCCTCAGCTAAAGGCACCTTGTTAGTTCGCCAATTATTGATTATTCGGCTTCTTCTATTAAAACTTATATTAATATCGCTATTATCTAGCTTTTTAAAGCTCACATTTACAACTGAGTATGGAAGTAAATTTTGCCCATTTATTACTATTGTTTTTGAAGCAGCTTCATCAACCAAGTTGCCAAAAGATACCGCTTTTAGTTCCACATTCTTATTCAAGTAATCAAGACTAAAACTAACCTGTTTCAAGTTGTTGTCTAACAGAATAAACCTAGTTCCAGCACCATGATTTTGAATATAATTTTCAGTTCCGAATAATCCTCTAATTATTCCAGAAAGTTCATATAAGTTATCTCCAATCAATTCTGCATTTTGAAACTTTATAAGTTCATTACCAAGAAATGCGTAATTTTGTTTACCTTCCAAAAAATTATCATCTGAAATACTTTCTAATTCGCCTGAACTTATAACCACTTTTAAACTATTTAATTCATCCTTAATAAACTCAGCACTTATTGGATAGCTATTCTCCAGAACGCCCATTGTAGCAATTTGATTTATTTCAGAAATTTGTAAATATTCATCATTAGAATTTTGATATATTGAGCATCCATTCCAGTTTTTGCCAAGCTTATTTGCTCCTATATAGATATTTATATTGCTGTTATCAGTAGAATTTAAAAGCGGTAGGTTAATAATTTCAAAGTCCGTTTCTGCTATTTCTTCGGTAACTTTAGTGTTATTAGATTCCTTCTCAAATAGATCATCATAATAATCTTCATAGATAGATTTTTCATAATCTACGGCTACTATTTCAATTTCATTTTCTCTATTAATTTTGGCTTCCACAACATATAGACAATATCTAGAATTCTCATTAGAATCTAAAATTTGCAGATTATCACCAGCTTCAACTTCAACTCTCGTAATATCTAACTTAAAGCTATAAATCGTTTTATTTGCCCATTCATCTAGCAAATGTTTTTTTGCAACCCTTAACGCCTTAGACTTTGCCATAACAACAGGTAAGTTTATCTCAATTTGCTTACCATTTCCATCACAGTCTCTTGTAACGGTTTGGTTGCCAACCAAATAACCAGATTTGCTATCAATATAATTTATATCAATCCTTTCTGGTAATTCGCTTTCTGTAATATGAGTAGTCTTAATTATCTGCCCATTTTTCTGTAAAACTATGTCGCTTTCAAATATATTTATTGGCTCTGCATTTCTTTTACTTATAAAGTCAATATTAGTATCGCCTTCCTTCATGTAAATAAAGTTAGGCTCTGTAATATTTTCCAAAGCCTGTTTTGCACTTCTACGGCCGTTAATTACATATCCTTCTAAAAGTTCATTAGCTTGAGATACATTAACAGTATCTGAATCAATACCAACTTTTTCACATATGTTTTTTATTACTGCTCCAACATTTGAAGTGCCTAGCTTGCCTTGCACCCAGTGACCTCGGCTCCAAACTTCGCCGTCTGACCAGATATTTTCAAGATCAGGCCAAAACGGATATGGGCGCGCATCCCATGCCCAAAGAATTTTTTCTTCCACCATGTCAGAATCTTGCCATTTTTTAAGAGTTGCCTCTATGCCAAGCTTCTGCGCTAATATGTCAACATAACCTTTGGAATGTCTTGGCACGCCACCATCAACAGAGTCAGGATTATAAAATACATTTGGTTGATTCGTTGCGCCATCCACACTTGGGAAGCCAAACTCTGTGAACCATATTTTTTTGCTTTCTGGAACCCAATTTGTTGCAATATCATCAGGGTTAGTATGTGTGTTTTTCCACCAATATTCTATATTTTTCCATGCATATTCATCGTTACTAAAATTTATTTTATTAGTCCTCTCATCATCAGAATAATACCAATCATAACCTTCACCACTTTCCCACCCACTTATGGTTTTTGTTAAATCATAGATGCTGTTTTGTGGTTCATCGCTTAATGGAAAGTAAGCATCAATCCCGATAAAATCTATATTGCTACTTGCCCATAATTTATCTAAATTGAACCAGCCATCATTTGAATGATATTCACTCCAATCTGCGGCATATGAGATTTTTGTGCTTGAGCCCATTGTGGCTTTAACTTGTGTGGCTAATGAAATAAACTCATCAACAGCAGGAAAACTATTATCAGAACTTTCCTGAATTGAGGTTAATCCCTTCATTTCTGTACCGATTATAAAGGCATCAACTTTATTTTTAGTGAGTGTCGCATAATGGTTTATGAAGCTATTATAACCATTTGTCTTAGTAAAAAAATTATTTACATCCGTTGACTCACCAGTCATATATCCTCGCCACGGTTTGCCTTCGATATTCATAAATATCATTGGGTAAAACATAACCTTGTAACCCATAGATTTTATTTTATCTATTAGGTTAAGAATTGCGCCGTCACTTGGTGTTCCGCCATATATTGGCCTGCCAGCTATATCGGTTAAAACAACACCAGCACCTTCACGGTTTAGGTTGGCAACGCTCCAACTATCAGGCTCAGTAATGCTACCTTGATTATACTCCACCTTTGGCAAAATATCGGCATTTGCAATATCCAGCGAATCTGCAAACCATGTACATATAATACTTACCCATTCAAGGTTAGGAAAAGTTTGCTTCATATTGTTTAAGCTAACTTCAACATCGCTTAATTTTGATGCATTATTAGAGTTTAAAATTTCCTTTTCCTCAGTCTGTATCCACCTACCTGCAATATCATAACCTGGCACTTTGCGTTGAATTTTTGTGTCATATGTAAATTCGCCACTTCCTGGAATTAAGTTGATCGCCGTAACTAAATTTTCAATATTATCACCATTATTTTCTACACCCTCAGTAACTATATTATTCACTTCAAATGTAAGGTTAGGAATTCTATTCCCGAAGCTACTTATATCAAAATCCTCAAAAACTATATAAGTAAGATTCTTGTAATTTGGTGTTTTATCCACCCCTAAATAAGATTGTATGATGGCAGATGCACTTTGATCTTCAGCACCTTTGTGAATTTCGTATGATGAACAAAAATCAGCAATATTAATTAGCTTAGAGTCTGCCCAAAACCTATCAATTGAATCTATTTTTCCATCACAAATACAAGCTGCAAAACTAACTGTATAGTTATAAGATGTATTTGTCTTTTTAGTAACACCAAAGGCGCTACCTTTACCTCCTCCACTAACATTTTGAGTAATAGTAATTTCTTTAATATCACTAGCCCAAATTATATTACTTGCGATCCTAACTCGTCCAAAAATCTGCGGAATAACATCTCCATAAGTAGAAGTTTGGATTGAAAGATCACTTAGTCTACTTCCTATAATTCTATTTTCTTCGTTGCTTCCGAACAAAAACTCATCAATCTCTGCACCAGCTGCTTTAGCAATATTCTTAGTTATAGAATTCAACTGGCTAGTAAGTTGACTACCAATTATAGGTATGGAATTAATCCCTAAATAGCTATTAATTGCTGAGCTTGCCGAAGATGCTGCGGATGTTAAAACTACTGAAGTCATTTTATATATTTATTTTTAAGTTATTATTTTATTGGTGAAGTAACGTCATAAATTTTAACGATTTTATCCTGCCAATTTTCTGTGATTTTATGTTCTATTACAGAGCCTATTTTTTGATATGCGTGAATTATGTATATGCCATTACCATTAATTCTAGATATGAAACCAACATGTTGCGGTTCACGGTGAAACCTCATTAAAATAATATCGCCGATTTGAACTAAATTTATAGGTTTAAAAATATTATCTAATGATCTTTCTAGCAGATGATTTTTTGGAGTTTTTGCATATGTTTTATTATCTAACCTATTAATTAATTCGCCATTAATAGTGAAGTCAAGTTCTGAGAGAACCCCTATAATTAAACCAATACAATCGCAGCCAACATGCTTCATTCGCCCTTGATGTTTAAATTTTGTTCCTAGCCAGCTAGTAGAAACATTAGCTATGTTTTGACGTAAGTTTTTCATTTATCTACACCCTTTAAAATTTGATCAGTGCCAGGAATATGTGGAAATCCAGAAAAATTAGCTATGTTTGAAAATTTATTTATACAAGTCTCAAAACGTTTATCACAACCAGCAATAATCTCAAATTGGTCACTAATTTTTACTTGGTTAAGTAGTGGAAATATCAGCTCAATATTACCACCTTCAAAATAGGTTTTAACCTCCATCTCTAAGCTAGAATTTTCACCGCTAGTGAATTTAATTTTTCCTAAATCAAAGTAACTAGTTTCATTACTTAAGTTCGCATCTTGAAATTTGCGGTTATCAGTGACTTCTGTAACTGTTCCACTAAACGTAACAGCTGAAGAATCAAATCCGCATTTTGCGTCACAAAATTTCGCATTGCATAATGGCGAATAGACCCTAGTAAGTTCATTTTTAAGCTTTGATGATAGAGACTCAATTTCTGCTTTAAAAAAACCTTCTGAGCTTATTATTCTTGTTATATATCCTGCTTTTAGGCTAATTTTACCAGCATCTAGATTATTATAATCGGCTAAGAAATATTCAATTTTAGAATTGTTGAACTTACCATTTTTTATATCTTCCTCTGAGATATAATCTGAGTCTAGAATACTAAAAATTTTGAAAATATCACTATTTAAACTTAAATTGGCAGATTGTTCACTATGTTCTAAACCGGAATTATTGTAAAAAATTATGCCATCAATTTCTAAATCTATATCATGTGAAGTGAAGCCTAATTTTGTATTATCCTGTAAAGTTATAAGCAGGCAATAGCACAAGCTCGTGACCTGTTTTGATAAGGATTCTTTTAGTTCTGCAC
Organism: uncultured Rickettsiales bacterium; assembly: GCA_964352365.1. GTDB lineage: Bacteria > Pseudomonadota > Alphaproteobacteria > Rickettsiales > UBA8987 > CAYGRX01. Next base: position 3,411 of record CAYGRX010000026.1, on the reverse strand, counting down.
TTAAATTTTTCATATTAGACCCAACTATTTTATTTCCACTAATTTTATTTTTTTGATGCTAGATTTAGTGTAGCTTTCATTCTTGGCTAATAGAGTATCTTCGCCAAAGCGTACTGGAATATCAAATTCAAAATCTACGGTTAACTCTTCACCATTGGTTATTGGGTTATCAAAACTGATAATCCCGCTATTATAATTTAATCTAAAACCAGATTCTTTTTGCACTTCATCTATATAAATAACAACTGAACCTTCTATTGGTTTAGTAATTATACGTGTGTAATTGTTGGCTTCATCTCCATAGGTTTTGATTAGTTGAAAGTTTTTTGTTGTGCCATCACCTATTGCAATCGTAATATTTTTAGCTTCAAAATCGTTCCAATCTTTAAAACGAAAACCATACGCCCTTCCTCGCCTTGCCATAAAGAAGTTAATAATCTGGTTTGTTTCATTTTTTGAAATATCTTTATATGAAATTTCATACTCAGCACGAGCCTTGCTCCATAAAATATTTCTTTTTTCCAAGCCACTATTTAAATTTGCGATTTGCGTTTTAAAAACTGGCCCTCCTTCAGATTTAAAGCTTATTGAAGTGGGGAAACTTACATCATGAAAATCTGTCATAATTATTCTCTAATATTACAATCTGATATTTCTAAAAAAGTTGAATAATAACCTTGCAGTATGGTCAAGTGAGTTATGTCCAGTGCCCCTATTTTCATAGAAATAGGCTATTTGAGATAGTAAACCCTGCCTGATAACTTCGGGTATATTTGCCGAATCTGTTGCAAATCCTGCTAAATATTCAACTTCAATTCTATGGCTGCTATATACGCCATCTAGGCAAAGAGAATGCTTACCATTTAGGTAGTATTTTGAACTGTCAATTGTAGATGCGTTATTATACCTGTTATATAGCTTTATGCTTGAAACTGAATTAACAGGTCCTTTGTAAAGAGCAACATTACTATCAATTCTACCAAAGAAAGTTAATTTCCATTTTTGTCTAATAATTGAACAGCCCATATATTCCTCGGCAAGTTGCCTAGAAGTTTTAAGCATTGTAGTTAGGATTTCATCCTCAACATTGCCATCTATACGCAAATATATTTTTATTTCCGCAAGAGTTAAAGGTTCAACTTCTGGGTTTTCAATTAGCTCCAACTTCGGATATAGCTTTGGCTCAGTCATTTTTTTTCCTATTTTATTATACTTCAATGGGTAAAATATTATAGCCAGTCTGCACTCACATTTCTTTCTTCAAGATATCTTGTAAAAAGAGAAAGGTTTGTTTCTTGCAAAAGAATAGCAAGCCCAGAATGACCAATTTTTAAGTGTTTAGTTGTGTAAAATTATGCAGCTAATTTAAGTAGTTTAATTGCATCAAAATTTACAACTCCGCCACCAACACGTTTAGTTGTGTAAAACTTAACGAATGGTTTTTCAGTGTATGGATCACGTAAAATTCTAACACCTGTCCTATCAACAATTTGATATGCACGCTTAAAGTCGCCAACGGCAATTGCTAAAGCATCATTTGCAATTGTTGGCATATCAGAGCTTTGAACTACTGGAACACCTAAAAGTGTATCGGATGCGCCTTGAGCTAAACCTGGGTTCCAAATATATTCATCGGTTGTTGAATTTTTCAATAATCTGATACTTTGCGCAGTAGTTCTGCTCATTAAAAAGCTAGCATTATTTGCATACTCATCTTTGAGTGAGTAAAATAAATCTATCAAGCTATCAGAAGTAATTCCACCATCAACACCACTGTCAACTTGTTCAATAGTTGTGCCACTAGTGCCTGCTGAATAAGATAAAATCCCTTTTGGCTGACCTGTTCCACTACCATTAATAAAAGCATCATTTTCTGTTCTAGAGAAAACTTCAACAAGCTTTTCTGTTAACCAAGCTTCTACATCAATTGATGAATCATCAATTAGTTTTTGCGTAGCTTTTGGCTGTGCAACAAGCTCGTGTGCAGTGATTGTAATTTTATTGATTTGCGGTGTATCACTATCTGAAACAGAAGCAGATTCGGAAGTTGACCAAGATGCACCTGCCTCGTCTCTATCCTCAATTATTTCTAGCGAGTCAGTTGAAACATTTGTTACGCTTGCAAGTTTTCTCATAGGTGAATTTTCAAGAACATATTTGCTGATATTACTGCTCATATGTGGAGTCACTAAATACCCGCCATCAGCATCAGATCCAGTAGATAAAGCTTTTTGTTCTAAAAATGAAAGGTCCCCTTCCACCCCTTTTCTAATATAGTTTACAAAAGCAGATTTATGCTCATTAGCAGTTTCGCTATTTGTGTTATTGTAACCCGATACAGCCGCAAAAGCTGGCCTATTAATTGCAGTTTCTATGCCATCTAAACGGCTTTTATATACATCTAAGGCATTATTAACTTTGTTTAAAGATTCTAAAGTTAGTGCAGTTGCATGGCCTTTTTTCTCTACTTCAGATAATCTTTTATCATTTATAGATTTGAATTCAGACCAAGCAGAGCCAAGCTGGTCTACCTTTCTTGTAATTTTTGATATAGTCATTATTAATAACCTGTTTATAGTTTTTAAATTAGTTTATTTAAGGCGTGATATCGCCATAGAGATAGAGCCATGCAGGCGTTCTAAATCATTAATCTCTTTTTGAATGGTTTCCTTGGGTCTAGATTTTTTTGAAGCTTTAGCTACGGAAGTTACTCTAGCTTCTTCATTAGCAGGAAAAGTAACTAAACTTATTTCCCATAACTCGGCTTCAAATATAATTCTGGTGCCAGTATCTGCATTAATGTCAAAATCTTTAATAGTGAACCCTATGCTTAGCCCGTCTAGTGCACCTGCTTGCATAAGGCTGTATGCCTCGCCTGCACGGGAAACATCAAGCAATAATTTGCCTTCAACATATAGGCCAATTTCATCTTCTACTATTTTTGTAAATATGCCAATTGGTTCAGAAACATTATGTTGCCAAAGTAATTTTATATCTGCAGCTTTTCTTCCACCTTTAAGGCAAGCTTCAAATGCTCCATTTAAAATAATGTCATTATGATTGTCTTGCACGTTGTAAACGCTAGCGTAACCGCAGAATATTCCATCTTCATCTAAAGATTTTAGAATTAATGGAAATTTGTGAAATTCATTTTTCATCATCATCTTCACTTTTAATATTAGCAGAAATTAATTTTCCGCTTTCTAGTGAAGATTATGATATGATGAGATTAATATGTTCGGAAGTAGGTTAAGAAAATAAAAACCTAAATTATATTTTTTATTCCTTCTAATGCTTTTTTCGCATTCTCCGCACTTGGAGCACCACCTTGTGCAAAGTCAGCACGTCCGCCGCCACCTTTTCCACCTAGCATCTCGCCAGCCTTTTTGACTATATCAACAGCGTTATATT
>CAYGRX010000025.1:553-14466 GCA_964352365.1 uncultured Rickettsiales bacterium | reverse complement strand
CAGAATGCCTGTTCAAGATGTTTATAAATTTGATGAACGTAGAATTATAGCAGGTAGAATTGAAGCGGGTAAAGTTAAAGTTGGCGATAGAATAATATTCAGCCCTTCAAATAGAATTGTATCTGTAAATTCTATCGAAAACTGGCCAAAAGATACCGATCAACAAGCTGAAGCTGGCCAATCTGTTGGCTTAACATTGTCTGAGCAAATTTTTGCTGAACGCGGCCAAGTTATCAGCCATGTGGAAACTGCACCTGTTTTAACAAATATTTTCCGTGGTAAAGTTTTCTGGTTAGGTGATGAGCCTATTGAAAAAGGTAAAAAATATTTAATTAAAATCAATACATCTGAGTATAGAGCTGAGGTTAAAGAAATTGAAAGAGTTGTTAACACTGATGATTTAGATTTAGCTGGCGATGTTTCTCAGGTTGAGAAAAACAATGTTGCAGAAATTATTTTCAGAGTTAAAGGTTTAGCTAGTCTAGACGAGTTTAAAGATAACTCCCAAAGTGGTAGATTTGTTATAGTGGAAAACTATAGAACTGTTGGAGGTGGTATTATTGACCTGACTGGCTTTGCTAACCAAAGGGTTATTACACAACCTAAATCAGAAAACATATACCCTATCGAAAGCAGAATAAACCCTGAAAGAAGAGCTTTAGCCAATGGACACATGGGTGGCGTTCTTTGGTTTAGTGGTTTAAGTGGTGCAGGTAAAACTACCTTGGCACTGGCATTACAAAGCAAGCTTTTTGAAAAAGGTTACCAAGTTTTCGTACTTGATGGCGATAATGTTAGAAGTGGATTAAACAAGGATTTAGGCTTTGAACATAAAGATAGAAGTGAAAATATCCGCCGTATTGGAGAAGTAGCAGCATTATTTGCTCAATCTGGAAGTATTTGTATATCAGCTTTCATATCACCATATAAAGCTGACAGGGACGCAGCTAGGGTAGCAGCTGGTGGTCAATATCACTCAATTTTTGTAAATGCAGACTTGGAAACATGTAAAACTCGCGATGTAAAAGGGTTATATGCAAAAGCTGAAAAAGGCGAAATCAAAAACTTCACAGGAATATCAGATCCATTTGAAGAGCCTGACAATGCTGACCTAGTTTTAGATACCGCAAATAATAGCGTTGATGAATGTGTTGAGCAATTAATGGAATATGTTGAAAAACAACTTGTTGAGCCAATGAAAAACAGTGAGACAACTGGTGGATTAAGTGGTGGTGGAATTTAGTTCTAATTGTGAATAATCCATCAGCCTTTATACTTGTCGCTTTAGTATTTGTTTTGCTGCCTTTAACTGGATTTACTGCAGAAGATATTTGCATTAATAAACCAAAAGCTAATATAAAATTAACCTAAACTCGCTTCAATAGCTTCAATCATCAGTCCTGAAAGGTCTTTACCTGTGATGCGCTCAATTCCCTCCAAACCAGGAGAGGAATTAACTTCCAGAACCTTTGGCCCTGATGATGAACGAATAATATCTACACCAGCAACTTTTAAACCTAAAACTTTAGCAGCTTTTATAGCTATTTTACGTTCACTAGCTGTTGTTTTAACGCCACGTGCTACACCACCAAGATGTAGGTTTGCACGGAATTCACCTTCTGCTGCTTCACGCTCCATAGCGCCAACAACCTTACCATTAATTACAAATAAACGAAGATCCTTACCTTGGGCTTCTTTCACAAATTCCTGAACTAGAATATTTGCCTTTAAAGATTTAAATGCTTCAATTACAGATTCCGCTGCTTTTTTTGTCTCAGCTAGAACAACACCTTTCCCCTGAGTTCCTTCAAGTAGCTTTACAACTAACGGTGCGCCACCAACCATTTTTATTAGGTCTTTAGTATCAAGAGGAGAATCCGCAAAGCCAGTAGTTGGAATATCAATTCCCTTATTAACCAAAATTTGCAATGCACGAAGTTTATCTCTTGAACGGCTGATTGAAACTGAATCATTCAAGCAAAAAGTGTTTAGAAGTTCAAAATGGCGTAGTACAGAGCAACCATATGAAGTTTTTGAAGGTCTTATTCTTGGAATTACAGCATCATATCCATTTAAAGCTTCACCACCACGGTAATGCACAGCAGGATCATCATAACTAATATTCATATAACAATGACTAATGTTAACAAACTGCATTTCATGACCGCGAAGCTCACCTGCTTCCATAATACGCCTATTAGAATATAGATTGGGATTAGATGCTAAAACAGCTATTTTAAGCTTATTCTTCTTAGCTTTTTTACTAGTAAAATAGAATTTTTTAACATCTTCGCTTACATGATCACCAAGAACGAAATGTTTTTCAGGATCAACTATCAATTTCCCCTTCATACCCTCACGGCCAAGCAGCATTCTATAACCCATAGAGTCACGATTTGTAAGGGTAAGTTCTATATCCCAAACTTCACCAGCAATAGAAATTTGAGTTAAAACAACAAACCTCTTTTCTGATGTACCATTTGAACTTTTGATAATTCTTCTATCAACTAAAGGTGCTTTACATTTAATTGAAACTGTTTTGTTTTTTTGAACTGGATGAATAGAAAAGCGCACATATTGCTTACCACCTTCAACATATGGCTGAATATTAAATGCATGAAGAGAGCTTGTTTTGGCACCACTATCAACACGGGCTTTAATTAGAGGTATGTCTAGTTGATCAAATTTTACCCATTCTTCACAACCAATAATTTTTTTATTATGATCCATTTACTCACCAATAATTACGTTATACCAGATTTTAGCATATACTAAGCTGATATACTTTCTCTGTGTTGAAATGTTAAAATTTAACGGAGATATATCCTATTAACAATAAAGATAAAGAATTATTATGAATATTTCTTAAAGACAAGAGAAACGTTTGTGCCACCAAAACCAAAAGAATTACTCATAGCAATGTTAATTTCACGTTCTTTAGCTTTATGCGGAACAAGGTCCATACCTAATGTTACCTCTTCTGGGTCATCTAAGTTTAAAGTTGGCGGACAAATTTGATCACGAATTGCTAAAACTGAGAAAATACCTTCAACTGAACCAGCACCACCTAGTAAATGGCCAATAGATGACTTTGTGGAAGACATTGAAATATTTTCAGCATGGCTTCCTAAAATTCTTTTAACAGAGTTAAACTCTATTAAGTCACCCATAGGGGTTGAAGTGCCATGTGCATTTATGTAGTCAACTTGGTCAGCATTAGTCTTTGCGTTACGGAGTGCATTTTCCATAGCGTCAAATGCCCCTCTTCCTTCAGGATGTGGAGACGTAATATGGTAGGCGTCACCTGATAGACCATAGCCTATAACTTCAGCGTATATTTTAGCACCACGTGCTTTTGCATGCTCTAATTCTTCAAGAACTACAACACCAGCACCTTCACCCATAACAAATCCATCACGACCTTTATCCCAAGGACGACTTGCCGCTTCAGGATTATCGTTATATCCAGTAGATAATGCACGCGCCGCACAAAAACCGCCAACGCCAGTTGCGCAAACAGTTCCTTCAGCTGAGCCTGCAATCATTACATCTGCATCACCATATTCAATCAGTCTAGCAGCATCACCAAGTGCATGGCCACCAGTTGAGCAAGCAGTAACAACCGAATGATTTGGCCCTCTAAATCCATGCTTCATAGAAACATGACCAGAGATTAAGTTAATTAGTGTAGCGGGAATAAAGAAAGGGCTAAGCTTTTTGTAACCTTTTTCCATCACAGATGGAACATTACGTTCAATTTCGGCAAGACCACCGATACCAGAACCAATTATAACACCCGTTCTTTTAAAATCTTCTTCTAGCTCAGGCTTCCAACCAGAATCCGCGATTGCCTGTTCGGCAGCGCTAATACCATAGATAATAAAATCATCCATTTGGCGTTGTTCTTTTTTAGAAACCCATTCCTCTTTATTAAACTCACCCTCGCCTTCACCGAATTTAACTTCGGCTGCAACTTGACAAGAAAAACCTTCTGGATCAAATTTTGTAATTTTTCCAAATGCAGATTTACCTTCTAGAATTTTTTTCCAGCTTTCTTCAACCCCACAAGCAAGTGGGGTTACAAGACCTAAACCTGTAATTACGACTCTTCTCATAAATATTAATTAAGAGGGTGAATAGATAATTATTTGTTTGCTTCAATAAAGCTAACTGCATCAGAAACAGTAGCAATTTTTTCAGCAGCATCATCAGGAATTTCAACGTCAAATTCTTCTTCAAATGCCATAACTAGCTCAACTTGATCTAAGCTGTCAGCTCCAAGATCATCAACGAAAGCTGAGTTTTCATTTACTTTCTCTTCTTCAACGTCTAAATGTTCAGCAACAATTTTGATTACTTTTGCTTTAATATCACTCATGTTTTAACTCCTTAAGTTTATATATAAGCATGGAGTTGAGACACAACTTTTATTCATGCTTTGTACAATTATTGAAATGGATATTAGACGCAAAAATATAAATTGCAACAAACTATTTAACGAAATTTAATAGTAATAAATTAGATCGTAAGCAGCGTCATTATCTTGGTAAGACGGGGCTGATGGCTGAACAGGCAAGTTAGAGTTTACTTTATTGTTAACATTATAACCAGTAAATGGCCTGTAAACTGAGTCATTATCTTGGTATGCTGCGGGCACATTTATAGTGTATGGATTAGTTATAGTTGGGTTAGCAACATTAACTCCTTGAGATTTCAAAAATTGTTCCCTAGGGGTTAAAAATTGCTGTTGGCTGGGCTGAACTTGCGGTGCCCTAAGTTTATTAGGATTATATTTCACATAACCCGAGTCATTATCCGCATAATTATCCATATACTGATTTATCTGCTCCTGAGTCATAGTTTTAGGCTTGTTATGATCTATATTTTGAGATTTTTTTTTTGCCCCGCTTGATAAATTTTTAGCAGTATTATTAATATCAGGATACCCATTTCCTAAATTTGATTGGGGTGGAATATATTGCTGCTGAAATTGCTGCGGGCGTTGGAACTGCTGTTGCTGCATAGGAATAGGAGCAACTTGTTGAGGCGGCATATATTGTTGTTGGAACTGCTGAGGTGCGTTTTGTTGCTGAGGTTGTTGACCAAAGGGCATTGCCGATTGTTGCTGTTGGTTTACTATTACAAGATTTGATATAATTCTTTCAACTCCCGGCGTATTTCTAGCCGTAGCAATAATTCTTTCCGCGGTTGCTGGGTCAGGAACTCTACCGTGCAAAATAACAACACCGTTTTTAACTTCAGGGTAAACTGCCATTTCTGGCGTTGCTGAACCGCTAATCAACCTACTGTTAATTTCACTATTAATACCAGTATCTTTACTTGAGATCGCGGATTGCTGTTGTTTTAGCTCCTCTTTAGCCTTCATCAAAGATTGAGTTTTTATAGTTTGCGCACTTCTTTGTGAGTTCGCTTTACCCAAAAAATAAGCCCCACCGCCTGCCATAGAGGCTAAAGCAGCGGTTATACAGCTAGTAAGTAAGAAAGGTAAAGTTACTGCTATTAATAAATTTGTAAATTTCTGTTTCATTAAATATTTAATTCTTTATAAATTTATCATACTAAATATAGTAAATATTAACAAGTAAATATAGCTGAAAATGGCAGAAATAGACACTCCTGAATATATTTTAGAAAGAAATTTAGCCCTAGAAACTGTTAGGGTGACAGAAGCGGCCGCTCTAGCAGCTGCAAAATGGACTGGGAAGGGAAATGAAGACGCCGCTGACCAAGCCGCAGTTGATGCAATGCGTGACGCGCTCAATAGCCTTAGAATCCAAGGTACGGTTGTAATTGGTGAAGGTGAAAGAGATAAAGCTCCTATGCTATATATTGGGGAGAAAGTTGGTAGCGGTGAAGGACCTGAGGTTGATATTGCTCTTGATCCACTCGAAGGCACAACAATTTGCGCAAAAGGTACACCGAACGCTCTTGCAGTAGTTGCTATAGCTGAAAAAGGCGGTTTTTTAAATGCTCCAGATGTTTATATGGAGAAAATTGCAGTTGGCGGTGGTTTGCCTGAAGGAGTTGTTAGCTTAGATAACAGCGTTAAACAAAATTTAAGAAACCTAGCAAAAGCTAAAAATTGCGATATTAGTGAATTAATGGTTGTGATGCTTGATCGTGACCGTCACGAGGAAATGATTGCAAAAACTAGGGAAGCTGGGGCTAAAATTCAATTAATTGGTGACGGGGACGTTGCAGGTATTATTGCTACAACTAGACCTGAAAGTGGTGTTGATTTATATATGGGTATTGGTGGCGCACCAGAAGGTGTTTTAGCGGCTGCAGCTTTAAAATGTGTAAATGGCCAAATGCAAAGTAGACTTTGCTTTGAGGGTGAAAAAGTTGATAGCTCTCAAATTGAACGCGCGAAATCTATGGGTATAAAAGACCTTAAAAAAATATATAATATTAATGAGCTTGTTACTGGTGATGCAATGTTCAGCGCAACTGGTGTTACAAGTGGCTGGATGCTTCAAGGCATCAGAAGACTGCCAAATAATGGCGCGTTCACTCACTCATTAGTTATGAGATCTAGAACGGGTACAGTGCGTTTTGTTGAGACTGAGCACAATTTCAACCGCAAAACTTGGTAATTCTTTCTTTATATAAATTAGATTAATTTTGAAATAACTAAACCCCTATAACCTTTACAAAATCTAATATTATTTCAACATGGAAATTTCCGAATATATTAAAATATTAACTGCGATATTAGCTATTGTTAACCCTATAAGTACGGTACCATATTTTCTGTCTTTTACTCAAGATAGCAAAGAGGAAAGGCCAAAAATCGCGCTTGAAACTACATTAGCAGTTTTTATAATAATGGTTGTAAGTGTGTTTTTAGGAACTTCAATCCTAGGATTTTTTAATATAACCGTTGATGGCTTTAGAATTGCAGGTGGTTTGCTTTTGTTATATTTGTCATTCAATATGTTATTTGCAAAAAAACGTGTTAGGCACACTGAGGAAGAAAACCAAGAGGCTCAAGAAAAAGAATCGGTAGCCGTTATACCTCTCGCAATTCCATTATTAGCTGGCCCTGGAACTATCAGTACAATTATACTTCTAAGTTCAAGATTAGAAAATTTAGTAGAGAAATTTATATTAGTATCTGCATGTTTAATTGTAACCCTATGTGTTTGGACGGCACTTGCTATGGCACCACAAATAAGTAGGGCAATTAGCCAAACTGGTATGAATGTATTTACTAGAATAATGGGTTTGTTACTTGCCGCAGTAGCCGTAGAATTCGTAATTAATGGCTTAAAGGCAGCATTTCCGGGCTTAGCTGGGTAATAAGGCACTTAGCCGACTGAGATTATGTGTCTATGCTGTTGTTCTAGGACCTACGCCCCCAGGAACAGTTTTTAAACCTCCAACACCTGGACTTTTCATGTTTAGTCCTTCTTCTTGACCGCCTGAACCTATTTCTAAGCCAGCTAAATCCTCTTTATCAAGACCAAATGCGGCAGCTAAAAATCCATCTCCTAATGATTCAGATTTTACTGGCTTAATATCTAAGGTTGCTAATGGTTGAGTTACTTGTAGGTCCTCTACATACTTATTCGGGTTCATACTACTTACAATATCATCTACAATTTTCTTTGCTAAAACTTCACCAAACTCTTTACTTGCCTGGTCTATAAGTTTAGCAGTTTCTGGATAATTTATATCTGAAAAATCCTTCTCTAATATTTCTTCTCTATAATAATCTTTAACCATGATGCTTCTCCTAGTAATTATTGCTAGCAACTAGCATTCTGATTAATAAATTTTCGATTTCCTTTGGTTGCATCTTGTTGAAACCAGACTCTATGAAAAGTTTGTTCGCCATCTCTACCCGCCTTTGGATAGGGTGATAATTTTCAACAAATCTATTCGGCGCTCCCATAAGAACTAAATAAATTTTAACATCTGCGCTTTCTGCACAAAGTGTCTGTTCTAATTTTGAGTATTCTGACGTTTTTTCATCAAATGACTGTAGATCAATAGATTTATCCGCATCTTCAAACTCTGGTAAATTATTTATATAGTAATCATAAGAGTCGTCTATTGACAGGTAATCTAAACCTAATTTGAGCCTAAGACTATTTATTACATCAAGTCTAGCTATAACACTTTCAATCATTCTTGATTTAATTTTCTCGTGTGAATTATGGTCCAACTCCTGACAATATGCTGCTGTAAAACCACTAACCCAAAGGTCCATATACTCATAAATATCATCAAAGTATTTTTCTGGATTTAACATATTATAACCTTTTTGTTGTTGTTGATAATTTAGATTTATTATCTTCCCATGAACTAATTATAGCAGATAAAAGTTAACAAAAGGTTAAGTGATACGAATTAACTTAAAATTTTAGAAAAAATATTATTTGGCTAAGTTACTGTTTTTTATAAAAAGATGGAAATATAGATGGAAAAGAGGAGGTAATTTTTACCTTTTGTTAACCTTTTCAATCAGAAGTTTAATCAGTTTTTTTGACTTTACACCAGACGCGGATTCCACGGAAGAGGATAAATCTATATATTTTGCTTTGGATATATTAAGGGCTTCATCAACATTCTTTATATTTATACCACCTGATAAGAAGAATTTTTTATCAAGATCAAGATTATCTAATAAAGACCAATCAAAAGAAACTGCATTACCACCAGGAAGGTTAGAGTTTTTAGGGGGTTTTGCATCAAATAATATAAACTCTACATCATCAATATATAATTTTGCCTTTTTAATATCCTTCTTTGATGAAACAGAAATTGCCTTTATTAAAGGGATAGAAAATTTACTTTTAATACCCTTAACCCTTTCTATAGTTTCCGATCCATGAAGTTGAATATATTCAGGTTTAAAGTAAGTTAGCATTTCTGCAATCTCAGAATCAGAAGGGTTAACCATTACAGATATAAGATTTGCATTACCACTAATTGATTTATGGATTTTCGCCGCTTGGCTATATGAAACATGACGCGGTGACTTCGGAAAAAAAATAACGCCAATATACTCAACACCATGACCAACTGCATATTGCGCTATGTTTTCTGTCTTTATTCCACAAATTTTAAGTTTAACTTTCACAAGCTATCACCCCGCAAGTAAGGTCTGCCACCCCAAACTTAGTCTGAGATGGCAACCTTTAATTAAGCGGCAATTTTATTTTGAGCTTTTGCTAAATTTTCATTTGCAAATTCCCAGTTAACAAGTTCACCTAAAAATGTTTCTATATATTTAGGACGAGCATTTTGAAAATCTAAGTAATAAGCGTGCTCCCAAACGTCCATAGTTAAAATTGGTGTTAAATTTTTTGTTAATGGAGTTTCTGCATTACCTGTTTTTGTAACTTCAAGCTTGCCATTATCATTATTTAATACCAACCAAGCCCAACCAGAACCGAATTGTGTTGCACCCGCATTTGAAAATTCTTCTTGAAATTTTTCAATTGATCCAAAATCCGCTTTAATTTTATCAGCAATTGCTCCATTTGCTTCGCCGCCACCATTTGGTGACATAGAGTGCCAGTAGAAGGTGTGGTTCCATACTTGTGCTGAGTTATTAAATACGGCTGGGTTTTTTCCTTCTGAAGCTGAGATAACCTCTTCAAGGGATTTCCCTTCAAACTCAGAGCCTTCCACCAACTTATTTAAATTAGTAACATATGCCTGATGGTGCTTACCATAGTGATATGAAAAAGTTTCTGCTGAAATATGTGGCTCAAGTGCATCTTGAGAGTATGGAAGTTCTGGTAAAGTAAAAGACATATTAGTTTCTCCAATTTATAATTATATTATTAACATCAAATAATGACACATATTAACATTTCAATATAAATACTCTATATATAAAAAGTACAAATTAGTTAGTTTGTTTGAAACCAATTATAAACTCTCTCAGCTATCTTCCTAGATATTCCATCTACTTTAATTAGCTGCTCAAGTTCAGCTTCTTTAATAGCTTTAACTGAACCGAAATAGTTTAATAATGCTTTTTTTCTGGTTGAGCCAATATCTGGCACTTCATCTAATTGAGATTTTATTAGTGACTTAGAGCGTTTTGCCCTGTGACCTGAAATTGCAAATCTATGTGACTCATCTCTTAAATTTTGTAAGAAATATAATGCTGGATCATTATGCTCTAATTTAAAAGGGGTTTGGTTAGGTAAATAAAAATCTTCCCTACCTGCATTTCTATCCACACCTTTTGCAATACCTACATAATTAAGTTTATTAGCCAAGCCGAGTTCTTCAAATACTTTAGTTGCTACATTTAACTGCCCTAAACCACCATCAATCAATATAAGGCCTGGAAAACTTGCACCATCTTTCTCTTCCTTTTGAATTCGACCATAACGGCGTCTCAAAACTTGCTCCATCATATAGAAGTCATCACCGCCAGTTTTTTTCTCACCAGCATCAACATTAAACTTTCTATATAGTTTTTTTTGTAAACCCCATTTCCCCTCTTCATCATAACCCGCAACTATCATAGCTCCAATTGCATTAGTACCTGAAATATGGGAGTTATCAAAAACCTCGATGCGCTTTATCTCTTCATTAAGTTCAAAAATTTCTTGGATCCTAACAAGTGTTTTTTGAGCAGTCTCATCTTCTGCCATTTTTCTCTCTAACGAAGCTTTAGCATTCATTAATGCCATATCTACAAGGGATTTACGCTCACCTTTTTTAGGAAAAAATATACTAACATTACTTTTTGATAAGCCGTAAAGTGCCTCTATAATAGCATCTTTATTTATTATTTCATGACTAGTAAGGATATTTTTAGGAAGTGGCCTTGAGGCATAAAAACTCATAATGAAATATTCAATAATTTCTATCTCAACCATATCTTCAGTACCACGTGGAAAAAACTCTGACATTCCAAGCATTTTACCGCCACGAACGAACAATATTTGTATAGCTACTTTGCCGCCAGCTTGGAAAACTCCAATTACATCAGCATCCGAAATATTATTGGAATATATAGTTTGTTTAACTGAAACATTGTTTAAGGCTTGAATTCTATCTCTATATTTTGCTGCTAGCTCATATTCCATGAGCTTACTAGCATTTTCCATTTTAGACTTCATTTCAGATTTAATATGGTCTGATTTTCCGTTTAGGAAGTCTTTAGTTAATTGTATTTGCGATGCATATTCTAATTTATTTATTTTATCTACACATGGTGCTGAACACCTTTTTATCTCATATTCCATACAAGGTCTTGTTTGTGATTTCATAAATGAATCTGTGCATGGCCGAAGTAAAAATATTTTTTGAATTGATGATATTGCACTCATTACGGAACCAGCGGATGGGTATGGACCAAAATAAGAAACATTTTTTTTCTTAGCTCCACGATGCTTATATATTCGTGGGAAGTCACTTGATTCATCAATTGCAATATATGGATATGTTTTGTCATCTCGAAGTAATATATTAAAAGGCGGTTGATTTTCTTTAATTAATCGGGACTCTAGTAACAACGCCTCCGCTTCAGTTTTTGTTGTTGTTATTTGAATGGTTTCAACCTGCATTACCATTCGGCGAAGGCGGTTGGTGAGCTTTTTTATTAAAGTGTATGAATAAACCCTTTTCTTAAGGTTTTTCGCCTTGCCAATATAAAGAATTTTATTATTTGCACCAACCATACGATAAATACCGCTTGCTGAAGGCATATTCTTCAGTGATGCTCGTATGTTTTCTACACCTTGCATATATTTAGCGCGGGTTTAATGGTTGTAGGTCGTTTGATTTATTTTTACCTAACTTTTCTTCTAAAGAAGTAAATACTCTAGCCAATCTAACTCGGGAATCCGCAAGGTCTAATTTTTTACGCGAGTAGATTGCGGAATCTATATCAGTGCAAATTGAAACAAATTCTGCTTTATTAAGCTTATATTTTCTTGAAAGCTGCTGCGCGGTGATTGTTAGCGAGTTTGTTTCTGGCATGTTAAAATTCTCGTTAGTATATAGTTTTATGATTGCTTCAATTTCTTTAAACGAGTTTGCAGCCTTTATTTTTTCAACTATTGAGTAAATTTTATCTTTAGAATCTGGTTTTATAGATACAGCCGCTACAATTGGTGAGTCAATTATTTTTCGGCTTGTAGTATTATCAGTTTTTAATACTTTTTCAGTTCCAACCGAAGCTATTTTTTTAACCTGCTTTACTGATGATATTCTATATATAAAATATAAAATTAATAAGATTAGAGTTAACAACAAAATTATAATTATATACGATATATTACTTATTGGCTCTTCACTTTGCTCAAGGTTTTCTTGGCTAGCAACTTGCGGAATATTACTAGAAATTGAAACACCGCCTTCCGATGGTTTAACATTAACTTTTTTAGAGGGAAGAATTGAATATTTCACCTTTTTTTCAGGAATACTAAAATAAGCAATTTTCAATTCTGGTATTATTATTTCACCTGCTTTTTCAGGAATGAATGTAAAGCTTTGAGTTTTTATACCTTTAATTTTCTTCGCAATATTCCCTTCAATTTGAGTAAGTATCTTTTGTTCAAATTCTGGTTTATCTGAATAAACTTTAAACCCCTCTGCTTGAAGAAAATTTTCGATATCAGGTAGGTCTTTTCCTTTTTTACCAATAGCAGTTAAAACAATTTTTCTACTTATTGGCTCACCCACCATAGTGGTTATTTGATTATCATCATTAGCTTTAAGTTCTGACAGCTCATCTTCAATCTGTAAGTCGTATAAAGCGAGCCACGGATCAACTTCGGCTACTTTATCTTGCACAACTAGGTTTATATTGTTACTAGCAATTGCAAATGACTCCACTTCCCTAGTTACACTTATGCCAGCACCACCAATCACTGAAAATGGGTCAAAGAAATCATCAAATGCTGTTCTAGGTCTTTCTCTTTTCACTTCCTTTAAAATCTGACCCCTTAAAATAGAAGGCTCCAGTTTGACTTTTCCTGATATATTAGGAGTTACTAAGTAGCTAACTTCTGAAACATTATAAATTTTACCGTTTATATTTTCCTTTCTCCTAGTAGGCTCAGTTAGCTGTTCAATTAGTGCATCATCAGACTTGGGCTTCATTAATTCTGGTTGCTCAATTGCATTTAAATGCATAATTTTCACTTTATATTCTATAGGCTCGCCTACATATGGATCTTTTTTATCAACTGATGCTTCAATAAAAACTGATCCATCATCTGTATTTGTTGGGAGTTCACCAGCATCCTTTGCAAATAAATTTAGCGAGTCGGAATATATTGTACCTATGTCAGTTTGGATTGAAACTGGAGGAATACTATATGCACCAGTACTTTGCGCAATAACTTCAACCATCCATATAGTTGATTTTGAAGCAACCCCATTAATTATAGAAACTTTAGATTGTTGAGATTGAGTTTGAATTTTTAACTCAGATGGTAAAATTGAAGTATCTGGTGCTGAGTATGGCTCTGCTCCATTTAGCTCAATTTTTATTTGAAATGGCTGACCAACTGCAATAGATTTTTTATTAACGGAAATATTTAAATTTGCTGTTGGAATCGGAACTTCATTCAACTGCTGGGCTTGCATAGAGGCAGGCGAATTGGTTCTGTAATAATTATCCTCATAATTATTATTAGAGTCATAAACTTGTTCTGGGGCCTCGGTAACTTGCTCAACTTCATTTTCTTCAGTCACTTCATCATCTGGAAAATATGCATCAAATAGCTGTTGTGAATTAGCTGGAATTGGCAAGCTCATCAATAGGCTAAAAGCTAAAAATGTTAATAGTTTTTTCATTATTACCACGGCTTCACTGGTTGATTTTCTGGGTTTATATCTGGGTTTCTATAATCCTCATATTTCACCCTATTGCCCAAGAATTTTTGAGCATTATTCTGTAACTTCTCAAA
>CAYGRX010000025.1:0-543 GCA_964352365.1 uncultured Rickettsiales bacterium | reverse complement strand
TCTTTGTAGTTCAAGCTCACTTTGTTTTTTTTGTTCCTTCTCATCTGATGACATATCTAAGCCCGTTGTTGGATCATTAGATTGATTTCCACCAGCTTTTTGATTTTGATTACTTTTCTCGCTATCTTTTTTGTCTGAATTTTGTTCATTAGGCTGCTCACCATCAACTTCATTTGAGTTTGAATCCTTATCTTTTTTCTGTTCATCTTTCTTTTGCTTCTCCAATAATTTTTTAGCTAACTCCATATTATATATAGCTTTTTCATTATTTTCGTCTTTCGTCAAAACTTTTTCATATTGCTTTATAGCCTCTTCAGCTTTTAACTGCATTAGTTGTGAATTACCCTTGTTATAGAGAATTTCGATTTCATTATTTTCGTTTATTTCCGCCTGATTAAAATAATTTTCTGCAGCTTCAAAGTCTTTTACCCTATATGCAGCAACACCTTTGTTATAAGGATTTAAAAAACCTTCTGTAGCTTTTTCATATTCTCTGTTTTCAAAATTATCCAATGCTCTTTGAGATCGGTTTTTAAACAGGTT
>CAYGRX010000024.1:0-14542 GCA_964352365.1 uncultured Rickettsiales bacterium | reverse complement strand
ACCACTCGCGGCGGCACCATTGATCGAATTTTAATTAAATTTAAAAAATATTTTCTCCCGCCATACATACTCTAAAAAAGAGATAAGTACGTTAAGAGGCCTTTTTAAAAATTAAAGGAACTCATTCTCGTCACAACCCTTAGGCGGTTCAACTTTTATATTAACGCCAGAAATGGCGTCCTTACAATCCTGAACAAATTCTTTACTACAGGATTGACCAGATAGAGTTAAAGCAACAATGAATATTAATATTGTAGACTTTTTCATTTTGCACTCATTTATTTGATAAGCCCTAGGATACTAGATAACTGCAATAATACAATTTATAAAATAATTTATTCAGACAATCTCAGTATATTTAAAGCTTACGTACAACATCCAAGATGAAAGCGTATATGCAAAAAACATTATTATAAAATTCCAACAAAAATGAGCCATAGATTGCTTGTTTTCTGGGTTTTTATTAGATGTGTAAAGAAGGGTTGCTTGAACTGAACGTGTTAGATAGTAAATTAAATGGACAGAGATTAAAGTTAAACTAACAGCCCATAAAATATAAATTACATATTTATACTGAAGAAATGGAATTAACGGAAGTAAATTCAGTAATATTAAGGTCTGTAGAAATCTAAGGTCTTTTTTCATAATTAATACTATCTATATATTCCTCTTATCTCTTTACCGCTCAATACCACGTCTGCAATTTCAGAATAAAATTCTGGTTTAAAAATTCTCATCTTATCACCTACAGACACTATATTTTCTCTTTTAGCTAAGTCACCAACAAGAAAAACTGATATATTAGATTTTTCACTAGCATCTTCTGCGTGATGAACAATATCTGTTGTATCAGAAATTAAAACTAAATTATCATACTCACCCGTGTTTACTAAAGAGGATATTTGATCTTTTTTATGGGTGGCTCTTGTCCCAATATTTTCAAAACCTATAATTTTTTTAAAATAGCTAGTTGCTATTCTTGCTGTATTCATCTGCTGGTATAAGTCAGAAGTTCTTAAATTACTAATCAATATCTGGTCAGTTTTACTATTATGCAATTGAAAAACAAGATCCATTGCCTCCCCTATAGGCCTAACCATCACACTTTTTATTTTTAAAGCTTCCGGCTTAATAACAGATGCCCAATCCTCTCTAAAACCAGCTATATCAAGTAAGCTATCTGAATTGTACAGCTTAGCCTTTAGAGTTGATTGCAGATTTCCATAAAAATAGTTTTTTGAATCCGTATCATTAAGATCATATTTATATGAACTTAAGTCATATCCATATTTATTAGACAAACCATTTACAGCACTGTTAAATTGCATTTTTATGTAGACGGGATCAACAATGGTACCACTAAAGTCCCAAATAACCGCCGTATTCATGCTTAATAAACACGCTTTTTAGGTGGAACGACTTCTACATCATCAGTCATTGTGAAGTTATGCACCGGACGATAGTCAATTTTAACTTTGCCTTTTTCATCAATCCAAGTGTAAGTGTGCTTCATCCATTTATCGTCAACCCTATCAGGAAAATCATCACGAGCATGAGCACCACGAGATTCCTCACGATTAAGTGCCGCTTCCATAGAAATCACAGCTTGAGGAATTAGGTTATCTAACTCAAGAGCTTCAACCAAATCTGTATTCCAGATCATCCCTCTATCTTTGATACCCATATCCTTACGTCTCTTAATCAAGTCTTGAAGTTCTTTTGAGCCTTCCTGAAGGGTTTTATCAGTTCTAAATACGGCAGCCTTAGATTGCATAGTTTGCTGCATAGAATCTCGTAACTGAGCAGTTGCAACCTTACCTTTTGAATAACGAACATCATCCAAACGCTGAATGATTGCTTCAATTTTTGAGTCATCAACTTTTGAGTGTGACGCTCCAGCTTCAACAGTTTCACCCGCACGAATTGCCGCAGCACGACCAAACACAACTAAATCCAATAGAGAATTTGAACCTAAACGATTTGCACCATGAACTGAAATACAACCAGCCTCACCAATAGCCATTAAACCCGGAACAACCTTCTCAGAGTCTTTACCTTTTTTGGTAATAACTTCACAATTAACATTAGTAGGAATTCCGCCCATATTGTAATGAACAGTTGGAAGAACTGGAATCGCCTCCTTAGTTACATCAACACCAGCAAAGATTTTTGCAGTTTCACTAATACCAGGTAATCTCTCAGCTAAAACCTCAGGATCAAGGTGAGACAAATCTAGCAAAATATGATCTTTTTTAGGACCAGCACCTCTACCTTCCATAATTTCAATAGTCATAGAACGAGACACAACATCACGAGATGCAAGGTTCTTAGCCTTTGGCGCATAACGCTCCATAAAAGCTTCACCTTCACCATTACGAAGAATACCACCTTCACCGCGCGCACCTTCTGTTATCAAACAACCCGCACCGTAAACACCAGTTGGATGGAATTGCGTAAACTCCATATCTTGCAAAGGAAGACCAGCACGAATAACCATACCCCCGCCATCACCAGTACAAGTATGAGCCGAAGTGCATGAAAAATATGCACGACCATAACCACCAGTACCAAGCACAACCATTTGCGCACGAAAAACATGCAGCTTGCCATCATCCAAATTCCAAGCAACGACACCCTTACAAGCGCCATCATCATCCATGATTAAATCTAATACGAAATATTCAATATAAAATTGAGCTTTATGCTTCAAACTTTGCTGGTAAAGAGTGTGAAGAATTGAATGGCCAGTTCTATCAGCGGCCGCACAGGTTCTAACCGCAGATGGCCCTTCACCAAATTCAGTAGTCATCCCACCAAATGGACGTTGATAAATTTTACCTTCTTCAGTACGTGAAAATGGAACTCCATAATTTTCAAGCTCATAAACAGCTTGAGGTGCCAATTTACACATATATTCAATAGCATCTTGATCACCTAACCAGTCAGAACCTTTAATAGTATCGTAATAATGCCATCTCCAATCATCTTTAGTTATGTTACCTAGAGCTGCAGATATACCACCTTGTGCCGCAACTGTGTGTGAACGAGTTGGAAAAACTTTAGAGATACAAGCCGTAGAAAGCCCCTGCTCCGCCATTCCAAGTGTTGCACGCAAACCTGCGCCACCTGCACCAACAACCACAACATCATACTCGTGGTGAACTATATCATAAGAATTTGTTACGTTACCCATTTTTTCCCTTTGATTTTATTTCTCAATATTATTTTGATCTTCTTTATTCCGTAGCTCATCAAAATCCACGCTTTGATATGGAACATCATCATTTCCGATGCCAGCTCTTCTCATTAGTTTATCAACTACCAAAGAAACAACTATTAACAACAGAGCTGAAACGGTTACTTTTGAAACCACCTCCTTAGGAAAAATCTCAAACCAAAGCTGCACAAACAAAAACATCCCAACTATTATGACAATAGTTATTAAAAATACAAAAATACCTTTACCCATAACAACCTAACTATTGAACGTTGAATAATATCTTTAAAACTGAAATAGCACCAAGTGCAAATGCAAAGATGCTTATGAATTTAGTACCTAATATTAAAACCCACTTAGCGCAACTACAAGAAACGTAATCTTCATAAACAACTTTTAATGCCAAATATAAATAGGTAAAAAAGAAACCCAGCAGCATAATAATTAAAGTTGCATTAATTGGCTTTTCCAAAAATTCAACGATATTACCATAGCAACCACAAGAACCAAGCCTTGTTAAGGTCCAAACTAACCATATAACTAATGGTAAAGAGAAAACTGCCATTACGCGCTCAGTCAACCATTCATGAGATCCTTCTGAAACTGCTTTAGATTTTTTAGTCTTCATAATTAAATCATTAACCATTATAGAATCCCCCAGTTAATTATGAAAGCAGTTAAAGCAAGTGTTGCAATTATTGATAACCAACCTGTTTTATATGCCGTTTCAACCTCATAACCCTTACCAAGATCAAAGCATAGATGCCTGATAGATGCGCAAACCCAGTATGAAACCACAAGCGCCATTCCTGATAGCAATAATTTATAAACTAGCTGACCATTTTTATCAGTAGTTAACCAGCTGTAACATTCACATTTTATACCGAATGCCTCTTTAAAAATATGATATACAAATAGCAGAGCTATAAAGAACATAGCAACTATACTAGCACGATGCAAAATTGATGTCATTGATGTCAATTGTGGCTTATAAACCTGCAAATGAGGCGACAATGGACGTGGACGAGATTTTACTTTTTTATCATTTGTCATAATAATTAGCTATTTAGGTATTTCTTATAAATCTACAAGTCTTTTAACTCTAACAACCTTTTATATGCAAGCTTTTTGTTAATTCCATGTTCCAAAAATGCAATTTCCGAGGCAGATTTTACCGAATTGTGTTTTGAAAGCTCCACCAAAACTTCTTCAATTTGCTCTTCACTTAACCGTTTAAAGTCATTTTCAAAGTTATTAATTAATAGAACAATTTCACCTTTTAACTCCCTGCCCTCAAGATCTAGAATTAATTTATCAACATTACCGACTATAACTTCTTCATATAATTTTGTAAGTTCACGCGTAATTGAAACCTCAACATTTTCGCCAAATATATTTTTAATAGCCTGAAGAGAAGATGGGATTCTTGAGCCTCTATCAAAAAATATTAAGGTAGAGTTAATGTCAAAATATTTACGAAAAAAGTTTTCTTTCTGCCCTTGATTTTGAGGCAAAAAGCCACCAAAGAAGAATGAATCTGAAGGCATTGAAGAAAGAGTTAAACCAGCTATCACAGACGACACACCTGGTGTAGTAGTAACTTTAACACCAGCCTCATAACAAGACCTGACAAGCTTAAAACCCGGATCTGATATTAATGGTGTTCCAGCATCAGAAACAATTGCAATTGATTTACCACTCAAAATTTCAAAAACTATTTTATCGCGTTTTTTTGCACTAGAATGATCATTATAAACATCCAATTTTGTGTCTATATTATAATGGTTTAAAAGTTTTTTAGTAACCCTTGTATCCTCACAAATAATAACATCACAAGAGCTCAAAACTTCTAGCGCACGAATAGTTACATCTTTCAAGTTACCAATCGGCGTAGCAACTACATATAAAGCTGGTTTTAAAGTTACTTTTTCTATTTTCTTAACCCTTTATTAACCTCTATTGTATATAATATAAATATAGAAATAAAAATGATTTAGATGAAGGAATTAGTAGATTTCATAAAAACCAGCTTAGAAGGCGTAGATTTCAAAGACTACAAAGCAAAGATTAATAAATTTATTGCAGAAAAGGGCATTAAAATATCAGAAGAAGAGTTAGAGCAAGTCATTTATGATAACATACCTGCATTAGGAGTTATTGATATAGAACTTAATAAACTTCGTGAAGGAGGTAACTTCCCTCAAAGCTCTTATGAATACACATCCGCAGTAAACCAAATCATCTCAGAAAACAATTTAGCAGAAAAGCTAACATCTGATGAGAAGTTTTTCATAGCAGATTCGCCAACTAGACAACATTATTTCAACAACGATAATGGCATTGTTGAAAGTTATATTGAATCAAAAAAGCCTCAAGTTAAGTTAACTGAACAAGAGCAAAATGAACGTGAATTAGCTAACAACCCCGCCGCACAGAAAGTAGTTAAGGCCGCAGAACGTGGAAGAGAGCAAGTCAACTCACCAGAAAACATCGCAAGAGCAGAAGATATAAGAAGTAACCCTCAACGGGTTAAGGAAGTCAATGGCGAAGCACTTGTTACAATTGATGCATATAAAGAATTTGAGTTGAATGAATTAGATCTTGTTAGCTATGACAATAGTAGAGTTATAGCTAAATCAAACATGGTTGATGATGATACGATAGCAACTTTAAAAAATCGGATAAAAAAATATTTTGATGAAAAACATAATGGCACAGAAAACTATGAGGATCTAGATCAAAAACTTTTAGATGACATGGGACCAGCGGCAGCAGATGGCCTTATGAAAACCGCAGAAATAATGACAGAACAAACCACGCCTGAAGGAGCTAAAAAAGCCGCCGAAAACTTATTTTCAGGCGAAAACCCTGACATACAAGAGACAATAGATTATTTCATGGAAAATGGATCTGCAAATGCACAAAAAATGAAAGAGGCCTTTAATTCAGCAGAATCACCAAAAGAATTTTCTGCAACAATGGAGCACCTTGTCGCCGCGAAAGAAAACTTGCTTAGAGCATACAGATACGAACATGATATGCAGGAATTTTCAGAATACCTCCAAACTCAGCCGAACATATCAGCCAACAAAATGATGGGCAAATACCAAGAAGGCTTAAGCGTAACAGACATTCAGCAACTTGCTGGTGAATATCTAAGTAGTGTAACTGTAGAAGAAAAAGATCTTTTAAAAGAATTAAATACACAAAGAAACCAACGAAGAATTAGCCCAATAGCGGTTGAAACTATCAGGGCGATTAGAGATGCTGATATTTCCGATGGAGTAAGCTTACAAGAAGCATTATCACAAAACCCTAATATGCCAGATATTGATAGATTTTTACAAAATCAGCTAGGTGATGGTCAAACCGCAAGTGCAATAGTGTCGCGCAATATGGGTGAAAATTTTGAACAGGTAGTATCTAGAACTGAACCAGCTGAAAAATCACCCAAGTCAAAAGAAACTAAAGATATGGCAGAAATAAATAGAGAGCAAACTGGCAACTCAGAAGATTTTCAAAAGGCCATAGATGCAATAAATACATCAGCTTCATCACAATCTAACTGGATCACTACTGATGAGTATAGAGGAGGGGGAAACATAGACGGTAGACTTGACATACATTTAGTTGTTACTGAAGAGCCTTTAGGGGATAGAGAGCCAGTCCGTTTTTTAGGAGCTGATGACAAATCTAGCCTAGTAGAATATATAGAAAGAAATAATCTAGAACTTAGCACAATAGAAGTTGAACAATTAAACTCTTACGTTTCTGATTTATATGAAGATTTTGCTAACAGCTATATAGCAAGTCGAAAAGAACTTGCTATAAATAATAATTATATCCCCACAAGTACCGACGAAACTAAACTAAAATATCAACAGCAGCTTAGTGAAATGAAGTCGACGGCTATAGAAAGCCTAAATCTTTCATATTACCCCAATAATGTAATTGACGCTGGCGGGCTAGTTTTAGAAGATCTTATACCAAACACTGTGGAAGACAACCCAGCGGCACAAAAAGCTTTAGGTAGCATTCCTCATATCCCAACCCATGAAGAAAAAATGGCCGCAGCTCAAGCGGAACTTGAAGCAAAAACAGCAGAAGCGCAAGCAGCTTATGATGCCGCACAAAAAGCAGCAGCGGAAGCTAGAGGGGAGCAAGCCAGTGATAATGAGCCTGCAGTAACAGCCAATAGAGACTTTAGCCAGTTCGCCAATATGGTTGAAGAAAGAATATCCGGAGGGATAACTACGGAAGAAATTCAAGAGATAAAAGATGCAGGTTTTAATTTGCAAATCAATCAGGTTAAGGGTACAAATGATGACTATATTGATATGCTAGACGAAAATGGAATAAGCATAAGCCCTGTGGGACCTACTTATGTTCCACTAGCTAAGGATGTTAAATCAGAAAAAGGTGGCAGAGGACAAGAATAAATGAGTTACGCACAACCTGACGATAAGGGTCATTTCGGAGAATATGGCGGAAGATATGTTGCTGAAACATTAATGCCTCTAATTCTTGAAGTTGAGAAATCTTACAACAAAATAAAAAATACAACAGCATTCATTGATGAGCTAGACTATTATAATAAACATTATACTGGTCGCCCTAGCCCTCTTTATCACGCTAAAAAATTCACTGAATTCTTAAAAGAAAAACATGGCAGTGGCCCAAAAGTTTACTTAAAGAGAGATGAACTAAACCATACTGGCGCTCATAAAATCAACCATTGTTTAGGGCAGATTCTTCTAGCTAAATATATGGGGAAAAAACGCATCATTGCAGAAACTGGAGCAGGACAACACGGCGTTGCCACAGCAACTGTTTGCGCACATTTCGGCATGGAGTGTGTTGTTTATATGGGCGCGAAAGATATTGAACGCCAAAAGCCAAACCTATTTAGAATGAAACTACTTGGCGCAGAAGTTAAACCCGTCACGGCAGGCAGCGCAAGCTTAAAAGACGCAATGAATGAAGCCCTACGCGACTGGGTAAGCAATGTGGATGATACATTTTACTTAATCGGAACAGCAGCAGGCCCACACCCCTACCCAATGATGGTGCGAGATTTCCAATCTATAATTGGCAGAGAAGCAAAAGAACAATTTTTTGAAGCAGAAGGTAAGTTACCTGATAGATTAATTGCTTGCATTGGCGGCGGTAGTAATGCATTAGGCTTATTCTACCCATTTATAAATGATGAATCAGTTAAAATGACAGCAGTTGAAGCGGCAGGAAAAGGCGTGGATACGGATGAAACAGCAGCTAGTATTGCAAAAGGTAAACCCGGAGTTCTACACGGCAACAAAACTTATATTTTGCAAAATGATGATGGACAAATTATTGAATCCGCATGCATTTCCGCTGGCTTGGACTACCCCGGAATTGGCCCCGAGCATAGCTATCTAAATGATATTGGCAGAGTTAAATATGAATCCGCATGTGATACGGAAGTTTTAGAAGCATTCAAAATTTTGGCGAGAACTGAAGGCTTGATACCTGCACTTGAACCAAGCCACGCCATAGCATATATAATTCGTGAAGCTAAATCCATGGCCGATGAAACTATTATAATGAATTTGTGTGGCCGTGGCGATAAAGACCTTCACGCCGTGATGGAAAAACTTAATCTATAGAAATATAATTTTACCTTCCAACACCATCACCCTTATCAAGATCATCTGGATTACTAAAGTTAATTCCAGTTGTTACACTTCTCTTGCCATCAAGTGAATCTCTTTTTATAAATTGTATAATTTTAGTAAATGGATTACTCCAAGAAACAGGAGGACCCATTTCAATATCGCCATTTTGCAAAAGCTTGAGCTTTTCAGGCGTAATGACATCTGGTCTTTCATCGAGAATATCACTACGACCACCACTTAGATTTACCCTAATAAATTCCGGTCCTGACTTTTTACCTGACATTAAATTTACCTTTCAACTCAATACATAAAGATTTAATTATAGCACAAATTGGTTAACAAAAGATTAAGCAATAAAAAAGCCCCGTGAATTAACACGAGGCCTTTAAATTTATTAGGTTATATTATCACCGCAAAGGTAGTTAAAAAGAAGGCGGAGATAAAGTCTAGTTATTCAACTAAGCTGCTTCACCAGAGGATACATCTTGCTGGGCATCAGACACTTCTTCACCTTCACCATCTTTCTTAGCAAGCTCTAAACTCTTAAGTTTTCTATGTAATGCAGAGCGTTCCATACCAACAAATGAAGCTGTGCGGGAAATATTTCCGCCAAAACGGTTAATTTGAGCAAGTAGGTATTGACGCTCAAAGACTTGACGCGCATCACGAAGTTTTAAACTCATAAGCTCTTTATTACCCTGCTCAGCAAATTCACCTGTAGAACTAGAAACAATCTCTTTTGGAAGAAGAGAAGATTTTATAGTTTCATCAGATTCACCTGGATGAGTAATAAGAAGTGATTCAATAGTATTTGAAAGCTGACGGATATTTCCTGGCCAATCATATGACTGCATAGAAATTAAAGCCTCATTAGTGAAGTCTCTATGAGGAAAATTATACCTTTTAGAGAAATATTTAGTGATGTGAGAAATAAATATAGGAATATCCTCTCTACGCTCTCTAAGTGGCGGAATATCAAGCTGAACAACATTTAATCTATTATAAAGATCTGAACGGAAAGAACCTTCCTCAATTCTTTTCTCAAGATTTCTATTTGTCGCAGAAAAAATACGCACGTTTGATTCAATAATTTTAGAACCACCAACCCTAGTAAATTTACCATCAGTTAAAAACTTAACTAATTTTGCCTGACAAGCCTTAGGAATATCACAAATTTCACTAATGAATAATGTTCCACCTTGTGCAAGCTCAAGCAAGCCAACTCTTCTAGCTGGAGCATTAAGATCACCTGAATCTTCAGTGCCAAAAAGAACTTCTTCAATTTCTTTTTCTTCGTAGTTGTAAAGATCAAGATTAACAAACCTAGCATCAGCTCTTCTAGATAGATTATGAGCAGCCTTTGCAATAAACTCTTTACCAACACCAATTTCACCATTGATGAATACACGGCTTTCAGTTTTTGCAATTCTATCAATTTCTTGGTTCAAAGTTTTTGCAACCGTTGAATCACCAAGCATAAAGTTTATTTGCTCACTCTTCAGGCGCAAATCACGATTTTCCTTTGAAAGCCTAGAATACTCAATTGCACGTGCCAAAGTATTTGTAAGCTTATCTTGCTTGAATGGCTTTTCAATATAGTCATAAGCACCAAGCTTAAGTGAACGAAGAGCTGTCTCAATGTTACCATGGCCAGAAATCATAATAATTGGTAAGTCTGAATATTTCTTCTTAAGAAATTCAAGAATACCTAGACCATCAAGGTCAGAGTTTTTAAGCCAGATATCAAGTATAACTGCCTCAGGTGTTTCTTCAGATATTTTTTCAAATACCTCTTGGCTATTTTTAGCCCTAACCGGCTTATAGCCAGCGTCATCAACGATATCTGCTATAAGGTCTAAAATATCCTTTTCATCATCAACAACTAATACTTTATTTCTTTGCATTTTCCGTCCCCGTTGTAATTATATATACGCCCAATTAAGTTGCATTATTGCAACTCAACCTTAGATGATCAAGTAGTTTTTTAAAGAAAAATTAACTATTTTACAACATACTGTAATATATGGATAAATTGTCACAGTTAACCTAAGTTAAAGACTATAGCTATCTTCGCACCAACTACTTCACCAGCTTTATTCAATATGTTTGAAATTTCAAATGAAGCCATATGATCATCAAGTATCTTCTTAACTATCGCAAGCCCCAGACCAGTACCCTTTTCACGCGTAGTAACATATGGCTCAGTAATTCTATTAATTAGCTCTGGCGGAAACCCCTTACCGTTATCAATAATTTGAATTGAGATATTTTTATCCACATTTATTAATACAGATATTTCAGGGTTTTCCTTTTTATTCTCCGTCTCCTTTATGCTCTCCGCCGCGTTTTTAAGCAAGTTTTGGAAAACTCGCGAAAGTTGCTCTTTATCAAAGTCAAAAGATACAGGCTCTTCTGGCATTTTAATTTCGTAATTAATATCTGAATTTACCACCTCCTCTGAAAACACAACAGCTTTAATAAGTTCAGAAAAATTATCATTCTTAAGGGTTGGCTGAGGCATACGAGCAAATTCTGAAAATTCCTTAACTATCAACTCAATGTTTTCAGAATGCCTAATAATAGTATCAATATAACGCGTAAAATTCTCCTTTTCATCATCCGGAACAACTGATTCATATTTCTTTTTAATACGCTCCGCAGAAAGAGTTATTGGCGTAAGTGGGTTTTTAATCTCATGAGCGATCCTTCTTGCAACGTCACTCCAAGCAGCAGTTCTTTGGGCATTAACTAAATTTGTAATATTATCAATTGTTACAATATAACCCTCTACCACACCACTAGCATTTTCCTCAATCACGATACGCACAAGAAGGTTATATATCACCCCTTCCCTTTTTATATCAACTTGCTGTTGAAAAATTTTACTAGGAAAATCTTTAATTTTAGCAAAAAACAGAGTTACCTCAGGAAATACATCCGCAATGTATCTTCCAGTAACTTTTTGCCTATCAATTTTAAGCATAGAAAGGGAGGCTTTGTTAGACACTTTAACACGCTTCTTTTCATCCAAAGATAATACACCTGAAGTTACACCCGAAAAAACCGCTTCAATAAGCCTACGGCGCTCATCAACTTGGTTATTAACTTCATAAATTTGCTTTTGGTTACGCTGCAAATTACCTATCATTCTATTAAAGGCTTTAAATAATGTACCAATCTCATCATTTTTTGCCCCTTCTTGCAAAGTTACTGTTAAATCACCAGATTTTACCCGCTCCGTTGCTTTTATAAGCTGATGAATTGGCGCAACAACTCTAGCAGAAAATACTAACCCAAGCCAAATCGCAGTAAGCAATAATATAAGTGAAACCCCGATAAAAACCGCAGCAAATTGAAATTGCAAACTAAGAGAGTTATCTTTCAAAGACTGATAAGCCTGAACAGAGTCTTTAGTAGATTTTATATAGCCTAGAACTTTTGGATCTACCACCCGAGAAATCAAAAGATATGTGTCTTTATATCTATTGAGCTTTATTAATACCTTTACCTTATTATCATTTTCTTGAATCAGAACCATCTCCCCCTCATCCGCGCGCTCTAGATATTGAGAACGGATTTTATCAAGATCAACCAGAAATGTTATAGTGTCATCAGATGCAACGAGAATATCTTTCTTTCTAAATACCACCGCATCCGCCAAGCCACGCCACGCCGATTGAGCCGTTAAAAACTTTCTAAAATCACTTTTATTTTCCATTAATTGCTCAGAATGGCGGGTAAGATCTTTTGACATATTATATGCATCAGCCTTCAAATTAGCCGCATGCTCTTGCATATAGGCTTCCGCAACCGAAACTGAATTATCTAGAGCCTTGGAAATTTTAACATCAAACCAACTTTGAATTCCATATATAAAGAAGAAAACTGAAAAACTAGCCATTATCAATGTTGGCACAATAGCAAGCAAACTGAACATAAAAACTATTCTGGTTTGCATTTTGGAGCCTATGGCTTCTTTCTTTTTAGCTATCCAAAGCTTAGCCATTTTTGTTAATATTATATAACAAAGAGATAAAACAATTAAAAAATTAACTAACAACAAACCAATTAGCAATTCTTGGTTATATTCCACAGCCACAAAATTACGCGAATGGATTGTGTATATTGCGATAGAGACCAAAACAAAAAATGTCGCCAGCAACAAAGCAACGTTTTTTGTATTGAATAATTTTTCTCTAGCTTTAATCATAAGTAATAAATAACAAAATATTAGATTATGTCAGCTGAAAGTAACAATTTAGATATTTTAGATGCAAAAAACTTTTTAAAGGATGTTTTGCAACAATCTGGAAAAATAGCTAAAAAATATTTTGGACAGAATTTCCACATAGATATTAAAGAAGACGAATCTCCAGTAACAATAGCGGATAGAGAGATTGAAACTTATATAAGGGAAAGAATTAGAGCTAAATATCCCAGCTATGGCATTTGCGGTGAAGAATTTGAAGATGAAAATTCAAACTCAGATATACAATTTATAATAGACCCTATAGATGGAACAAAAGCCTTCATTAGCGGCAACCCAACTTTCGGAATAATGATTGGGGTAAGTAAAAAATTAAAACCTATAATAAGTGGAATATACCAACCCATTACAAAAGAACTGTGGATTGGCGATAATAATAAGCTTGAAAACAATAGCGCAAAAAATGATATCATCGTAAAAACCCTTTCAAAAGGGATTCTAGCCACAACCTCTTATGAATATTTAACAGAAAATGGAGAAATAAGCTTTAAAAAACTTAAGGAAGTTGCTCAAACAACTAAACTTGGTGGCGACTGTTATAATTACTGTAAACTAGTGAACGGTTTTATTGATGTAGTTATGGAAGAAAACCTTAAAAAGCATGACTATGTCGCTTTAATTCCAATCCTAAAAGCAAGCGGCTCAACTATTACTGATTTTAAAGGAAATGAAATTACAGAGTTTTCAAAAGACGTGATGCCTGAGTTTTTGGTATGTAGAAATGAAGATGTTTTAAATGAAATAGTAGCTTTAATTAATTAGGAATTACGTTGACTGAGCTAAAATTTTGAGCATAATGCGTATGAAAAAATTTGATAAGATTATGAAAACTTCTTTTTAAATGATTGGCAGAATTCAAATATATTCGGCCTGTACTATTATAAATTGTAAGCCCAATGGTTAACTTTGTTGATTTGGGCTAGCTAACTTTGGTTAATGTTATGTCTGACTCAGATAATAAAGGGAAAACTCTCTCACTTGGCAAAAGCTTTGAAAGTGGAACTGTAAAACAAAATATTTCTCGTGGAAGAAGTAACACTGTAACAGTTGAAGTTCGTAAAAGTAGAAACTTCAAAGGTAGACCTACCGCAAACAAACCTGATGATGGACTAAGCGATGATGAAAGAGAATCACGCTTAAAAGCACTTGCTGAAGCAACAAAAAGACAAGAAGAAGGCGAAAAGGAAAAGAAAGAAGTAGTTGGCAAAACAAATATTGAAATTGCTGAATCTGCAACTGACAAAGCTGAAGCTGCAAAAAAAGAGGAAGCTGCGCAACAAAAAGAACATGAAAAACTAGCTCCCGCTAAGCAAAAGCAAAGCAATCAACCAACAAATAGAAACCCAAAAAACATTGAACTTGAAAAAGAACTTCTAATAGAAGCACAACTCGCAAGTGATGACGAAC
>CAYGRX010000023.1:0-14752 GCA_964352365.1 uncultured Rickettsiales bacterium | reverse complement strand
TGCTTACACAGGCTTACAAATAATTAATACTTCTATTTTGGATAGTTTTGATGAAAAAATATTCTCATTAGTGGAAGTTTTTGATAAAGCTATAAAAAATGATAGATTAGGTGGGGTCATATATAATGATAAGGCTTTTCATGTAGGCGATATTAAAACTTTAAAAATGACTGAAAAACTAATATAAATTACTATGGGTGATAGATTTAAAAATTTTTGTGGAAGTTTAACTAAGAACTTCTTCTTCTATTTCGTTATTTTTTACATGGCGTTTCACCTACTTAACGGCCAGAATGGAATAATCTCTTACATTAAACAGGTTAAGCAGAAAGATGTTGTTAGCAACAAACTTGAAAAAATTGAAATCGAGAAACATAAAATACAAAATAAAGTTGATAGGCTTTATGCTGAATCCTTAGATCTTGATTTACTTGATGAACAACATAGAAGAGCTACTGGAAAAATTCTAGAAAATGAAGTTATCTATTACTACTAAATAACAGTAGGCAATTTGCTTATAGTACAATAATTTTTGTATTTTTCTGCAAAATATCTCTTGAATAAACATGGTAAAAATATATAACCTAGACAATTTGCAAAAATTCTACAAACGAGTCTAGTTATGCCAAAAAGAGAAGATATAAAGTCCATCTTAGTTATAGGAGCAGGGCCAATTGTAATAGGTCAAGCTTGTGAATTTGATTATTCTGGAACACAAGCATGTAAAGCTTTAAAACAGGAAGGTTACAGAGTTATTTTAGTTAACTCAAATCCCGCAACAATAATGACAGATCCAAATGTTGCTGATGCAACTTATATTGAGCCAATTACACCTGAAATAGTCGAAAGAATTATTA
Source organism: uncultured Rickettsiales bacterium (assembly GCA_964352365.1). Classification (GTDB taxonomy): domain Bacteria; phylum Pseudomonadota; class Alphaproteobacteria; order Rickettsiales; family UBA8987; genus CAYGRX01. The sequence continues at coordinate 13,895 of CAYGRX010000023.1, read as the reverse complement.
TTGCTGAAAGGCCCGATGCAATCCTTCCAACTATGGGTGGGCAAACCGCGCTAAACTGTGCATTAGAGATTAATGCGCTTGGGTTACTTGAAAAATATAATGTTCAGTTAATAGGTGCACAACCTGAGGCTATTGAAAAGGCTGAAAACAGAGATTTATTTAACAAGGCAATGGCAAAAATAGGCCTTGAAGTTCCAAGAAATACTATAGTTGAAAATATTGACGATGCTAAAGCTGCATTAGATGATATTGGCTTACCAGCAATTATAAGACCTAGCTTTACACTTGGTGGTAGCGGTGGCGGCGTTGCTACTACTGAAGAAGAGTACTACAAAATTGTTCAAACAGGTTTGGATGAAAGCCCTACAAACCAAGTTTTGATAGATGAAAGCTTACTAGGTTGGAAAGAATATGAAATGGAAGTTGTTCGAGACAGTGCGGATAATTGTATAATAATTTGCTCTATTGAGAATGTTGACCCGATGGGTGTTCATACTGGAGACTCAATAACAGTTGCACCTGCACTGACACTTACAGATAAGGAATATCAAGTAATGCGCGATGCATCATGCGCGGTACTTAGGGAAATTGGGGTTGAAACAGGTGGTTCAAATGTTCAATTTGCTGTAAATCCAGAAAATGGACGTTTAGTCGTAATTGAAATGAACCCGAGAGTTTCTCGATCATCAGCGTTAGCAAGTAAGGCAACAGGCTTTCCTATAGCTAAAGTTGCAGCGAAACTTGCAGTTGGTTATACCCTTGATGAGATTCTAAATGATTGTACGAAAGCAACCCCTGCATCATTTGAACCTACAATTGATTACGTAGTTACAAAAATCCCAAGATTTACATTTGAAAAATTTGGTAATGAGGAGCCTATTTTATCATCCGCTATGAAATCAGTAGGTGAAGCTATGGCAATTGGGGGTAATTTCTGCGAGAGCTTACAAAAAGCTTTAAGATCCCTTGAAACAGGCCTATCAGGGCTAAATGAAAAGAAATATGATGACTTGAATGGTGAATTGCAAAAAAGAACTCCAAAAAGAATTCTACATATTGCGCAAGCATTTAGAGAAGGTTATTCAATTGAAGAAGTTAACAAGTTAACTGAGTGGGATTTCTGGTTTCTAGAACAAATTAAAAAGATAGTTGATACTGAAAAAAATATTCAAAATGGTAAATTTGATATCAATGATAAGCAAGATTTACTAGAACTTAAAAAACTTGGTTTCTCGGATGTTAGAATTGCACAACTCCTTGATATTGATGAGAAGAAAGTCAGAGGAATAAGGTACAAAAATGATTTAAGGCCTGTGTTTAAAAAAGTAGATACTTGTGCAGGTGAATTTAAATCTGAAACACCATACATGTATTCAACCTATCGTGACCCTGTTTACAAATTAAATGGCAAAAAACTATCCCCTCAGAACCACTGCGAAGGCAATCCTGACAAGAAAAATAAAATAATGATTTTAGGCTCTGGCCCCAATAGAATTGGCCAAGGGATTGAGTTTGACTATACATGCGTTCATGCCTGCTTCGCCCTAAAGGATGCTGGCTACCAAACAATAATGGTAAATTGCAATCCAGAAACTGTTTCTACTGACTATGACACCTCAGATAGATTATATTTCGAGCCCTTGACCGAAGAAGACGTTCTTGAAATCGTTCATCTGGAGAAATCCAAAGGGAAATTAGTTGGTGTAAATGTTCAATTCGGTGGCCAAACTCCACTTAAATTAGCTGAAGGATTGGAAGAAAATAAAATTCCGCTTTTAGGAACATCAAATGAAGCTATTCAACTTGCCGAAGATAGAGAAAAATTTAAAGAATTTATTGAATCAAAAGGCTTACAACAACCAAAAAATGATATTTGCCACTCATATGATAATCTTCATGCAAAAGCTGCTCAAGTTGGCTTCCCTGTAGTAGTGAGACCATCTTTTGTTCTTGGTGGTAGAGCAATGGCAATTGTAGATAATGAATCTGACTTAGAAAAATATGTATCACAATTCCCAGAATGTTTTGACGGTGGACCATTACTTTTAGATTCTTTCCTACAAGGAGCAATTGAAGTAGATGTAGACGCAATATGTGATGGTAAAGATGTCTTTGTAGCAGGTGTTATGGAGCATATTGAACAAGCAGGAATTCATTCAGGTGATTCAGCATGTTCAATTCCACCATATTCATTACCCTTTGATATAGTTGAAGAACTTAAACATCAAACTAGAAAGATTGCATTAGGTTTGAAGGTAAAAGGTTTAATTAATATTCAGTTTGCCGTTCAAGGAACTGAAATATTTATTATCGAAGTTAACCCAAGAGCTAGTAGAACTGTGCCATTCGTTGCTAAATCTACTGGAGTTCAAGTCGCAAAAATAGCATCCCTAGTAATGGCCGGTGAAAAACTAAAAAAATTAATCAATATTGAAGATGCTGAAAAGAAATTCCAAAATTTACAACATTTTGCAGTTAAAGAAGTTGTTTTTCCATTCAATAAGTTTTCAGTATCCGATGTAATTCTTGGCCCAGAAATGAAGTCTACTGGTGAAGCTATGGGTATTGATAAAACATTCCCACTTGCCTATGCTAAAGCGCAAATGGGCTGTAATAATGTATTACCTAAATCAGGTACAGTGTTTGTTTCAGTTAAAAATAGTGACAAAAAATGTATGACCGCACTTTCTGCAACTTTAATTGAATTAGGTTTTAAAATTTGCGCTACAAAAGGAACTGCGAAATACCTTGAAAGTAATGGTATTGAAGTTCAAACTATAAATAAAGTTTTAGAAGGTAGCCCACATATTGTTGACTCGATAAAAGCTGGTAAAATTAGCTTTATAATTAACACTACAGAAGGGGAAAAAGCCCTTGAGGATAGTTTTAGCATAAGAAGAACAGCAATCATAATGAAGGTTCCATACACTACCACTGCTAATGGCGCCAAAGAAGTTGTAAAATCTTTAAAAGAAATGCATGGACTGGAACATTTAGATGTGAAGCCAATTCAAAATTACGTTTAAATTTGGAAGCTTTGCATTAACTCTTGGTTGTTTAATTCATATCTGATAGAGTTTCTTTATATTATTTTTAAAAATTAACCATCTAACAAATCATTAAAATGGATAAATTACCTATAACTAAACTAGGGTTTATTGCCCTAGAAGCAGAGCATAAAAGACTAAAATTCGTAGATAGACCTGCTGTAATTGATGATATAGCAGAAGCAAGAGAGCATGGTGATTTGAAAGAAAATGCAGAATATCACGCAGCACGTGAAAAACAGGGTTTTATTGAAGGTAGAATCAAAGAACTAGAGAATTATATATCTAAAGCAGAGATTATTGACCCGAAAGAAATTGGTGTTGATTCAATTGTTTTTGGAGCTACCGTTGAAATTATTGATGATGCAACTGAACAAGAAAAAACTTATCAAATAGTTGGGGAGTATGAATCTAACCTTGAATTTGGCAAGATATCTATAACCTCCCCCATCGCCAGAGCTTTAATTGGAAAAGAAGAAGGGGACATGGTTAATGTTACCACACCAGGTGGCAAGAAAATTTATGAAATATCTTCCGTTAAATATATATAGAACTAATTAAATTTAATATTTAATACTGCACCCATAAGATGAAGAAGATTTTTTAGTAACTTCTTTTCCTGCAATGAGTTCATCCAGAGCTAATGATACATAATTTCTAGCTCTTGATACATCATTCTTGCTTGCAGATGGAATAGAATCAATAGCTCCTTGATAGGCTAACCTTCCCTCTTTATCTATTATAAACATATGTGGAGTTGTTGTGGCTTGATAAAGTTTACCTATTTTTCCAGACTCATCACGAATAATGTGCGAAGGATTAGAATTTCTATCTTTAAAAATATTATTAGCTTCTGTACCAGTTTCTAAATAGCCTTGTTTTCCTGAAGCTGATGAAATAATAGAAACCCAAACAACATCTTTAGACGTATACTTCTTTTGAAGAGATTGCATATTATTTGTTTCGTAATGCTTTTTTACAAATGGACAAAGGTGATTTGTCCATTCTAGAACAACTATTTTACCTTTATTAGCATCAAGATCAAACATCTCAGCATTTGTGTTCATTGCTTTAAATGGTAGCGCAACCTCACCCACAATAGGTTTTGCAATAGCATTATTTGCTTGGTATGAGATTAAAATAACTATAGCTAAAGTGTAGAAATATTTTTTTAAGATGTGTTTTTCCATGCAATTGCCTATCATTTATATTTATTGACTTAATACATATACTAACAGCTTCGACATTGAGACACAACTTGTGTAAATAATTTTTTAATTAATCGGTAATTTTTTCTTCGTAAAACTCTTCACCTATTTGAATTTTTTCACGACCATTCTTCTCTCGCCACTCATTTGTATCCCTTAGAGAATATATGCATCCACAATATTCTTGTTTGTAGAATTGCTCACGCTTAGAGATATCGTACATTCTTGCACCGCCACCTTCTTTTCGCCAATTATATGTCCAATATTCAACATCACCACCAACTAATTCTGCAGCACGGGTTCCACAATCATTAATTTGATTCATGTTTTTCCATCTAGATATACCCAAAGAGCTTGAGAAAACTTTAAAACCATTTTCTTTTGCATATTCAGCAGTTTTGACAAAGCGCATATCAAAACACATAGTACATCTAGCCCCTCTTTCGGGCTCCTTTTCCATACCTTTTGACTTTAAAAACCAGTTTTGAACATCATAATCAGCATCAACAAATTCAATACCTAATTTTTCTGCATATCTGATATTCTCATTCTTACGAATTTCATATTCTTTCAAGGGGTGAATATTAGGATTATAGAAGAAGATTGTAAGGTCTAAACCAGATTTCACCATAGCTTCAATCACCTCTCCAGAACATGGTGCGCAACATGAGTGTAGCAGAACTTTCTTTTCGCCATGCGGCGGTTCTAAATCTATCTCTGGTCTCTGCTCTAAAATATTTGAAGGTATTTTAATTTTACTAGTCATATTTTTACTATTTAAAACAAATTGTTAGCATTAAATCTCGACATCTCTTTCTTTTGTATTTCATCTAATTTATTAAGTAAAAAATATGGAAACATTCCAGTAAGAGATGTTAAAGTGTAAATTCCATAAAACACTAATGATGCTGCTATACCAATACCCAGGTCAAGTCCTATGGCTCCTGCAACAATCATAAAGGTATACTCCCTAATACCTATACCACCTATAGATATTGGAATAATTGCAACAATATTTGCAATTTGAAAAACTAGCAAATAACCTAGAATATCTTCTATGTCACCAAGTGAAAGTAGTATTGAAACATTTGCAGATAAATATAGTATTTGAACAGGAATTGAATATGCAAAAGCTCCTACCAAAGTTTTAATATCTTCCCTTAAAAACTTTTTAGCTATGTATACATAGATAGGAAAAAGGGCAATTAATGACGCAAATAGAATAATTTCAATATTATTAATGTTAATTTTTTCTATATAAAGTAAGGAAATTACTATTAAAGAAAGTATAAGAAAGAACAGCCCTGATGCCCTCCCCCTTAAAACTGTTATTATAGTTTTGGTCCATGGAAATCTATATTTTTTCTGGAAGTAATAGGCTTTATAGCCATCACCACCAATGCCACCAGGAACTACAGTATTTAGCATAGCCCCTAAGAAATAGAAACAAACCCCATAAAAATAGCTAAATCCCATACCAAATTTCTTAAGGTAATATACCATTCTTAAGCCACCTAAGCATTGGGCAGAAAATATGAATATTAATGCTAATAACAAAAGATTTATGTTTGCAGTAGCAATAAGACTAACAACTTCAGATAGATCTATTTTAGTAAACACTAGTGCAATAAGTGAAACACCTAATATAAATTTCACTATTGACTTTAGTAGCTTTGACTTTTTCTTTTTAAATTTAGAAACCATAACGATTTTTATTATACATAACTATAGTTATGGAAGCGTAAAACCCCAAAGATTATGATTTTTTAGCTCTTTCAAACCCATCTTGAATCATTTTCTCAGCATCAGATTTTGAAGCCCAACCAGATATTTTTACAAACTTACCTTCTTCAAGGTCTTTATATCTTTCAAAAAAATGTGCTATTTGATCAATAGTGATTTTTGGCAAATCAGTATACTCCTTAACATCATCATAAACCTTGGTAAGCTTAGTATGCGGAACAGCAAGAATCTTCTCATCCTCTCCCTTCTCATCTTCCATTTTAAGAACTCCTATTGGACGAGCCCTAATTATAGAGCCAGGAATTACAGGAAGTTGACCAACAACAAGAACATCAACAGGGTCTCCATCACCTGATAGAGTGTGCGGAACAAACCCATAGTTACAAGGGTAATACATCGCGGTAGACAAAAACCTATCCACAAAAATCGCTCCAGCATCTTTATCAAATTCATATTTTACCGGCATTGAGTTCATAGGAACTTCAATAATTACATTAATGTCATTAGGGAGATTTTTACCCGCGGAAATTTTATCAAGATTCATTTTAAACCCACTTACTTTAATTATTATTAATTTATTTTACTGTAATTTTACATTTTTGGTTAACACCAGAAACTTCAGAACATAGCTTTTTAGCAGTTGCGCCATCTGATATTGGACCTAACTGCAAAAGATATACATTAGAAGAGCCAGCTTTTGCAACTTTATAATTTATATTTTTATTAGCTATGTTCTTGGAAAAATATACTCTAGCGCTCTCAGCGGAATCAAACTCACCTAAAATAGCATGTATCTTCTTAGATTTTAATATTTCATACCCTGATGTACTAGTTTCTGAATTTGTTTTTTTACACTCCACATAGTCCGAACTATAAGCCTTACACAATTTATCAGACTCATTAGAATCTGAACTCATAATAGCTATATAATATTTGCCATCATTTTTAGACTGCAAGATTTTATGATTATAGGCAAAACCTAGCCTTGAAGATATACTGTTAAAGTAAGATATCGCATCATCACTAGATGCAAATGAACCTATAATAGAATGATTACCTGAAAGAGAATTATAATCAACATCAGCCATTGAAGGAATGCTTTTTGTTGAGGCCTCAAATGATGGCGCGTTAATTTCAAATTCCTTTGGTAGAGGAGGTAAGCCGCTAGATTCTAAACCGAAATCTGGAATGTTTATTGTACCTTTGTCACTAACTTCATCAACATCTTCTGGCAGAACCTCATTAATTTCTTGAACTTGCGCATTTGGCTTCAATGTTTCAATCTCTGAAACTTGTACAGGTATAGCCCTAACATCTGGATTATTTATAATACCACTTGTAGGGAACTGATTTACAGAAACTAAATTATCTGAATTTTCTGTAACATGTTCATTTCCAAGAACAACTTGATTATATAACTCATCAACATCTTCATTAGAGAAACCATCCCAAGAGAGCAATGAATCAGTTTGCGTTTTGGAGTTGTCTAAACTTGCTGGCTCTTCATCAAAAACAGCTATTGCTTGAATTTTTGGCATATCACTTTCTACGGAAGCATTAATTTTTGGCTCAATAGATTTCTTACTTTTTTCTAGCTCTATATATTTAGAATTTGATGTTATAGGTTGTGGGTTGTCACTGTAAGCAAGATCTGAAGATAGCTCTATATTAGATCTTGCCGCAATAGCTTTTTTATATAGCTGGGATTTAGGAAGCCTTGAATTAATATTATTATTTATATTTTTTTCAGGAAATGTATCTAAAGTTTTTAGTTCCTGCTTGTAAGAAGCTCTAGACTTATATGTGCCACCTATCTTTAATTGCTTGTTACGCTCAACTTGTAGAGAATCTAGGTCATATTTTCTAGCTGGTGAGCTTCCTTCATTATAAAAACTGTTAATATCAGTAACTAAATTATTTTTACTGTAAGGCAGATCTCTCTTAGAATCCCAAGGAAGAGGGTTTTTAACAAAGTTTGGATCTTTAGAATTTATTATTTTCGAAGCTTTTCTATCCACCAATAAATCATTCCCAAATGGATTGCTGTTAATATTGTTAATTGGCTCCTCTTCAATAATTGTAGGTACTATAACTTTAGGACGATTATTATATGAATACTGATTTTGCTTAACTGGAGGAGCAGACAAAAATTCCTCTGTATTTGAAGTTATAGATAATGGCCTAACATTTATATGAGCTCCATTTACATTAGATGAATTTGCTGAAGATAAGTTCACTCTATTAGAGATTCTTCTGTTTCTCTCTTGAGGAGAAAGTGACATTAAATACTTAACTTTTAACGATGCTGGAAGTGAATCTAAATCATAATCGGAGTAATCAACCTCGTTACGAGCCAATTTAACTCTTGGAGAATCATAATCAACCGATGACTTATAATCCCTTTCAACTGGGTTTTCAACAGAAGTATAATCTCTAGACAGAGGTATTTTGTCACCATATGATTGTTCCCTTACAACACTAATTCCATCAACTGGTTTTGTAAAAAATCCCTGATCCTTTCTGCTATAACCATTCATTATAGGTTTGTATGAAGAACCTGAATAAATTGATTCTGGCTCACTTTTGTAATTGCTAGGAGGAAGTTGAATTTTCGGAACATCAAAATTAGTTGAATATCTTTCTTCTTCACTAAGAGTATCTATAACTTGTTCTTCAGTTATTTCCGAATCATCAGAAATCACTGAAGGCGTATTCACAATAGGCATATTAGTTGGCGCCCTGTATTCAAAGTCACCAGTATAACTTCCTGAAAGTGAAACTGGCTTTGTGCTCGATACATAACCATCATTATCTTGGCTTAACCATGGCAAACTATTATTATTTGATGAGCTATAAGTAGCAGGAGGGGCTACATATCCTAATGATGATTCATTATAAGCAAAATCTTCAAGATTTACTTCAGGTATATCTATAGGTGCATTTGATCTAGTAGGTAAATTATCACTTATAAAACTAGGTAATGCCTTTCTAGAAATTTGGGACTCAGTAACAACAATTACGCTATTACCTTCAAGAGCTCGGCTTCTTCTAATTTCAGCAGAAGATTTTGAAAGCAAGCTCTCTATTTCAGAGTTATTAACCCTAGTTGCATAATCCAAAGCTGATAGTCCTGAGTTATTTCTAGCTTGAGGCTCAGCACCCTGTAATATTAATTCCTCAACCAATGGAGCATTAGATTTTCTAACAGCTTCAATTAAAGGAGTACTACCTGACGAATCCACGCTATCAACCATAGCACCAGCCTCAAGCATAAAAATACCTATTCCCGTATTGTCATTTGAAATAGCCCTTTGAAGAGGTGTAAAACCTTCATTATCCATTGAATTTAGATCAGCGCCTGCTTTTATAAGCTCTCTAACAACTGCAATATTACCTTTTCTAGCAGCCATATGAAGTGCAGTAGCGCCCCCAAAATCCTTGTTATCTGGGTTTGCCCCAGCATTTATAAGTACTTTTACAATATCATCTTTACCATTAAATGATGCCCTATGAAGAGCAGTTGTTTCAAATTTACCCTTTTCATTTGCGCTAACACCCTCACTAAGCAAAGTTTGTACAACTGATAGTTTATTTTGCTCCGCTGCATCAACAATAACACTATCAAAGCTAAAGTTTTTTGAAAAGCTAACTTCTGCAACTAAAAGTAAAATTATTGGCAGAATTATCTTCATATTTATGAATGTGCTTTTCATGTACTAGTTATTTAAAAAATTTAATTAGAATTTTGATATATGTAATTTTTGATTAGGTCAATATCGTTTGCCATTTTATCAAACTTTTCTTCACGGTGTAACAAATCTGACAAAAAGTCTGGAAGCTTAGGCCTTTCCCCAATAAATTCTTCAACCGCATCTGGAAATTTTGCGGGATGCGCCGTAGCTAAGGTAACTATTGGTTTTCCAACTTTTTTAAACTCTTCAGTGCCACGAGTTCCCGTTGCAGTATGAGGGCAAACCAAGTAATTATACTTATCTTTAACCCTTTTTGTTTCAATAGATATTTCCCTATCATTTGAAGCCGAAGATTTAAATGTTTTGATAATATTTTTATGAACATCATCAGATACAGATAGCTTACCTGTTTCTTTGAAGTCATCCATCATATCTGAGATTTTTTGGGCATCATACTTATGCTCACAGAATAAAAGTCTTTCAAAATTACTTGAAACCTGAATATCCATTGAAGGTGCGGTAGTTTGTTTCACCCCCTTTTTTGAGTAATCATTATCAGTGAAAAAGCGGTGTAGAATATCATTCTCATTAGTTGAAACAACTAGCTGATCAACAGGTAAACCCATTTTTTTAGCTAAATAACCAGCAAACACATCACCTAGGTTTCCACTTGGGACGGTAAAGGAGACCTCTTCCTTAGCCCCATTTATTTGAAGGCTTGCACTGAAATAATAGACAATTTGAGCCATAATCCTAGCCCAGTTTATTGAGTTTACAGCAGATAGTTTAGCTCCCTTCATAAATTCAGGGTACCTAAACATTTCCTTAACCATATCTTGGCAATCATCGAAATTACCTTCAAGAGCTAAATTAAAGATATTATCAGAAACAACAGTTGTCATCTGGTGGCGTTGAATTTCACTTATTCTGTTATAAGGGTGAAGCATGAATAACTTAACATGCTTGCAATCTTTAATGCCATAAATTGCCGCTGAACCAGTATCACCTGATGTTGCTCCAATAATTACACAATCTTGATTGGCTTCACTTAATATATGATCTTGGAGCTGCCCTAAAAACTGCAATGCCAAATCCTTAAAAGCTAGTGTTGGACCATGAAATAATTCTAAAACATATATGTCATCTTCAAGTTTTAAAACTGGCGTAACTTTTGCATCTCTAAAGTTTTTAGTTCCTCTAGAAATTATACCTTTCAAATCTTTATCAGATATTTCACCATCTACAAATGGAGATATTATATTGAAGGCTAACTCTTCATAGCTAAGATTTTTCCAGCTTTGAATTGTTTTTAGGTCAAATTCAGGAATAGTTTCCGGCATATATAAGCCGCCATCACTTGCCAAACCTGATGTTACAGCATCTTTAAAAGTTTTAACTTCTGCTTTTCCTCTTGTGCTAATATATTTCATGTTTTTAGAACTAGTTTAAATTAGAATTTGAATAGGTTTTTTAAGTTTTCTTTTATCTCTTTGCTATTTCCGCCCTTTAAAAGCTCATTCCCGATTTTTTCAGCATCTAAGTTTTTAATATTAACACCATTTTTCTCAAGAATTGCAGGAAGGTTATTTACAATCGCGTCATTATACCTAGGAATAATTTTTGGCTTCTCAAAGGTACCTTTAACTTTTAATGGAACCATTACATCTTTTGAAGCTAAATTCAAATCTAGATCAACATCCAAGTTCATTTCCTGATCTGGAATATTTACCAATCCCTTTGTATCCATAACAAAACGATTACTATTCGCATTAACATTTGAAAGCTGCATCAAACCATTATTAATTTCAAACATACCATCAGCTTTATCTATAGGTATATTTCTAGAATAATCTTCAATAAATTTTATTTCCAACGGATTTCTAGCAATTTCCTCAAGGTCAAAGCCATTAACCTTAATATCATTAAATTTAAAACTACCTTCTGAATTTAAATTTTTCTGGAATGTATAACTATCACTTCCTTTAGTAGAAAAACCGAAGACTAACTTGCCCGAGCCATCAACTAAGTTAAATTTATCATTATACTGCTCAAACTTAGCAAGCCTACGAAGGTCATCAATGTTATCCGTATCAATAGTTAGATTGCCATCAATTTTAGTATTTTCGCCATCTTTCAAAATCTCATGATTTAGATTACCTCTAGCACTAGTTTTTTTGTGAGTTAACGTGAAATTCTTTAAACTTCTTTTAGCTTCAAATATTTCAAGATCACCTTTAAGGCCGAAAGGAACTGGCTTCACCGCATCAATAACTATTGGAGTTTTACCATTTTCATAAAAACTCTTATAGTCTCTGATATCTATATTAGCATCGTAAGAAACACCTTGATATTTTGTACGAATATCAAAATCTATCGAGTTCCCCCAGATATCATTAAAATCAAAACCAAATTTGACACTTTCAAATGTTTGAGTAGGGATTTTATCACCAACAATTTGAACTTTTTCAGTTTCAAAATGCATATAAGGAAAAAGACCAAATTTTATTTCACTTGGAAGTTTTATCTTTTTTTCATCAGGCAAAGAAACATTCTTCTCTATAAATGCTTTTACTTGATCCTGCCTAACAAAATAAGGCGCGGCAACAAGTGCTATAGCCATAATCAAAATGTTTAAAACTATAACAAAAAATAGTATTTTAAAAAAAGATTTAAACATTATGAAGAACCATTAGTTTAATAAATTGGTTTGGAAAAATCATGCAAACTTGTTTAATTGAAACTAGATAAGAATCAAGGATAATTTTTATTTCAAAAAACTAAAAACTAGGCTTAATTAAGTATATCCTCAGCCCAATTGGTGAAACTAATTTCAACAGAATCAGCATTACCCGACACTTGAGTAATTTCTGGATTGAAAGCTATCTTGGAATATGGTGGAACTATATTAACTTCCGGCACAATAACTCCTTCACTCATAACCCTGCCACCTTGAGAGAAGATTTTTATTTTAACCTTAGGAATTTTAATTTCTTCACCTGTAACATTCATAAATTCACCAGACACTGAAAAGTCATATTTATTATCAATTATTTCCTTACTGACACTAAAGTTGGTGAACCTTAAGCCCGAATAAGATTCGGTAGCAGAAGAGTAATTCAGAAAAATTAGCAACACGGATGCTAATAACAAAATTACAAAACTAGCTGATAGAGAGTAAAAAAGTTTCCTAGTGACTTTAACTGGCAACTTAATATTAGGATCACTCTGCGTTTGTTCATTTTTATATTTTTCATTAGCGACTTGTTTCAAAGCTGTTTCTTCATTACTAGATTTTTCAGCTTTTTTTGTTTGTAACAACCTATCCAACTTCTCCTTTTGAACAGTTATAGGGTTTTGATGCCAAGTGTTCGAACATTTTGAACATTTAACCTTCCTACCCTTTTCACCCAACGCATTAGCTGGTATTGTAAAGCTAGTTTCGCATTCTGGACAAGAAATTAACATATATTAAAGTTGCAAGTTTTTGTGTCTTAGTAATAATAAATTATTATAAACTATTAAAATATTAATATTAAGGTTTAAAGCAAATTAAATTTGCTTTAAAAAACATTATGCAAATTTTTGTAAGAAATATAGTTATTGTTTATGCCGCATTGCTTACCATTTTTGGTGGTATATTCGCAGTTATAAAATTAGCATTTAAACAAAAGGCCTTTAGAGTATTTTTCTACTTTTTAATGATCACCATTTTAATGTGGTTCATCGGCCTAATTTTATTCCATAGAGATATTTCAAAAGATTGGGAGCAAATAACCATAAAAAGCCCTGAAATATCAGACAAAACAGATGCAATTGTTACTTTAACTGGCGGAAGTGAGAGAATTAGAACCTCGTTGCACTTAATCAAAAAAGGTTATTCAGATATGTTATTTGTTTCTGGAGTTAACAACCAAGTTAAACTTGCAGAGCTTTTTGCCGTCCATGGTATTTCAAAGGAAGACTTCTTCAACATGGTTAATAAAGTCCAACTAGGTTTTGAAGCAAAAAACACAATAGAAAATGCATTAGAGGTTGCAGATTGGGTAAAAAGCAAGGAAGATATAGAATCAATTAGGTTAGTGACTTCAAATTATCACTTAAGAAGGTCAATTCTAGAAATTAAATCTAAACTTCCAAACATAAAAATTATTCCTCACCCTGTAATACCTATTAATGTTAGGGTAGATAAATGGTGGAAATTTGAT
>CAYGRX010000022.1:0-14887 GCA_964352365.1 uncultured Rickettsiales bacterium | reverse complement strand
GGTTTAGGCTTGCCATTATGTAAAATCTTTGCTGAACTTCATGGTGGCACATTAGAGATTTCAAGTGAAGTTGGTAAAGGAACAACTGTTACAATTGAGCTGCCTAAAAAAGTTATAATATAATTATAGTAACTGTATTTTAAGGTGCTTTTAACTTAATATAAAAATGCCGTTAGTGGCAAATATATTAGCGAATTGTGGGCTGTTATGGTTGAATTTTTTAACATTCCCCTTTCCATCGATATATTGGCTTTGTTCAATTTTAAAGCCGATTCTCGTTGCAAGTTCAATAAAATCACGAAGGGTTGAAAAGTGAATATTCGGCGTTTCGTACCACTCATAGCTTAGTTCGCTAGTTACTGGCATTTTGCCCTTAAGCATTAAATATAATCTATTTTTGTAAAATCCGAAATTGGGTATTGAAACCAATGTCTTGTTGCCGATTCTCTTGGCATTTTTAAGTAAATGTTCTGGGTTTTTCATTACTTGCATGGTGTTTGCTAGTACAACATAATCAAAAGGCTTGCTGGCATCTTCCTTGTTTGGGTAATGTTCTAGGTCAAAATCTGCGTCACCTTGAATAATTGAGATTCCTTTTGATAAGCCCTTTGCTACACGTTCTGTTTCAATTTCCACTCCATGAGCCTGAATGTTTTTTTCTTGGCTTAGCTTGTATAAAAGCTCGCCTTCACCACAGCCAATATCTATAACTTTACTATTTTGCTCAATTATATCAAAAAATATGTCCTGATCTTTTTTCATTTATTTTAAAAATCCTCCTTTAAAAAGCCTTTTAGTGTTTTTTCTAAGGATTTATTAGGTAGTAAGAATGCATCATGCCCACTGTCATTTTGTAGCTCTAAAAAGCTAACCTCGCAATTTGTTCCGCTTAGGCCGCGAACAATATTTTTTGCATCTTCAGTGTCAAACAGCCAATCACTGCTGCATGAAATTACTAAGCAACGACAATTAGCATTTTCCCAAGCCTTTGAAAGTGAGCCGTGATCGCTCTCTAAATCGAAATAGTCCATTGCTCTTGTTACATATAAATAACTATTTGGATCAAATCTCTCCACAAAGCTTTTTCCTTGATGTCTTAAATAGCTTTCAATTTGAAAATCAATATCAAACCCATAAGAGAAAGATTTTTTATCCTGTAAATTTCTGCCAAACTTATGTTGTAAGCCGCTTTCTGAAAGATATGTTATATGTGCCATCATTCTGGCTACGGCTAAACCTTTGCTTGGGTATTTTTTATGTTTTGAATATTCGCCTTGGTACCAATCGTCGTCGGCCATAACGCTCTGTCTACCAACTTCGTTAAAGGCGATATTCTGTGCACTATGTTTTGCAGAAGTGGAAATTGCGATAAGGCCTGCAAAGGAATCTGGGTATTTACTTAGCCACTCTAATGAGCACATTCCCCCCATAGAAGTGCCGATAATATAGGCTAGTTTTTTAATTCCTAATTTGTCGATAAGTAACTTTTGAACATTTACCATGTCATCGATAGTTACAATAGGGAAGTCTAGCCTATAAGGTTCGCCAGTTTTTTCATTTATATCCTTGGGGCCAAAAGTTCCTAAGCAGCTACCCAAAACATTAATGCAAATGATACAATATTTACTTGTGTCAATAGGCTTGCCAACCCCAACATAATTTTCCCACCAGCCAGGTTTTCCAGTTACGGGGTGGGGGCCAATAACATATTGATCACCAGTTAATGCATGACATATAAGTATAGCATTACTTTTGGCTTCGTTTAGCTCGCCGAACATTTGGTAGGCAACTGGGAAGTTTTTAATCTCAGCGCCACATTTCATTTTCAAAGGTTTATCTTGGCAAATATATTCGATGTTACCAACTTCAACCTCTCTATATTCGGGGCCAAATGTTATGGTTCTGGTATTAGGTTTTTTTGCTTTTATTTCAGTCATTTAACCCTGATTATTGTTCTAGTATCTTAATGCTTTCCAGCAGTTTCTGTATTTTTCACGGGATTCTGCATTAAAGTAATCTATATTTTCGCATAGTTCTAACATTTCTTCATAATTGCCATTGCAATGAAGTGCAACATCGCAGCCAGCATCTAAAGATTTATTCGCTCGCTCGCTCATAGTGCCTTTTAATGCCTTCATTGATAGATCGTCGGAGAATAATAAGCCTTTAAAGCCAATTTCGTTCCTGATTATATCAATAACTTTTTTAGATTGTGTGGCGCAATTTTTATCATCAATGTCAGAATATGTAATATGAGCGGTCATGGCAAAGGGCATATCTTTCAAGGCCTTGAATGGAATGAAATCACTTTCCCTAAGTTCTTCAAGTTTTGTATCAACGATAGGTAAATCTTCATGGCTATCACAATTTGCGCGGCCATGTCCGGGTATATGTTTTATCATAGGGAAAACATTGCCCATCAATAGGCCTTTGCAAACTTCTTTGCCAAGTTCGCCAACTTCATAGGGATCGCTTGAAAATGCTCTATCGCCAATAATATCGTGCGCATTTTCGTAAAATACATCAACCAAGGGTGCGCAATTAACATTTATTCCGCATTTCATTAGCTCATAGCCAACTAATCTAAAGTGGCTATTTAAAATTTTTCGAACTCTATTTAATGTTTCTAGTAACACCATGTCGCCAAATTCTTTCATGGGCGGTGTATTAACAAAAATTTCAGGCTTTAACCTTCTAACCCGGCCACCTTCTTGGTCAATTAGTATAAGCACATCATTTCTAGGGAATAGAGATGACCTAAGTTGCATTGTAAGTTTTCTTAATTGATCCAAGCTTTCAATGTTTCTGGAAAAAATAATGAACCCAAGCGGGTTATGGTCATTAAAAAGTTCTAGTTCCTTTTCGGTTGCAATAAGGCCCTCAACGCCCATTATAAGGGGCTTAATGAAACTTCTTCTGTCAAATTCTTGCTTCGGCATAATAACTTTATTAAGAGCTTAACTCTTTAGCCCTCTGTTTGGCATTGTCTATAGATTTTTTTAGTAGTTGTTTTAAGCCAGATTTTTCATCCATTAAAATGTTTAAGGCCGCTTCTGTTGTGCCTTTTGGGCTGGTTACATTCTGTCTTAATTCGCTTGCGCTGATGTCCGCGCCATGAGCTAATTTGGCCGCGCCATAAACAGTTTGAGTTGCTAGTTTTTTGGCATCTTCTTCTGTAAAGCCATATTCCGAAGCAATTTGTTGCATTGATTCAATAAAGTGGAATATATAAGCTGGCCCGCTTCCTGAGATCGCGGTGATTTTGTCAATTCCTTCTTCGTTACTAGCTTCAATTACTTCGCCGTTACAAATTAACAGCTCTTTAACATTTTTAATTAAAGCATGTTCCACTTTCTCATCGGCATAAATTCCAGTAACACCTTCTTTAATGGTGGCTGGTAAATTTGGCATTGCCCTAATGACTCTAGCCTTGTTACCAAGGCATTCCTTCATGGTTAAGATGTTAATTCCTGCTGCAACAGAAACAAAAACGGTATTTTGTGATGCAATGATATTATAGTTTGAAACAACTTCTTTAAAGGCTTGAGGCTTAACTGCTAGAAAAACAATATCATATTCTTGTTTGTCTAGTTCGTCATGGCTTTTGAAAACATTTTCACATTTTCCAAGCACTAGGGATTTATCTAAATACGGATCAACTATATCTACATTATGAGGCTCAACGCCGCCATTAATCCAGCCATCAAGCATTGCAGAGCCCATTTTGCCGCAGCCAACTAATAGTAATTTTAAATCTGATAACATTTATTTAATTGCCTTTTTTGTGGTTGTTTTAGTGGTTGTGCTTTTGCTCGCTGTTTTTTTCTTTGTGCTTGCTGGGCTAAGGTTATCTAATTGTGCTTTTAATGCAATATTTTCCATCCTAGCTTTTTCAGCCATTTCCTTAACAACCTCAAACTCTTCACGTGATACTACATCAAGTTCACGTAACGCATTGGAAATTAAAGATTTTATTTTATCTTGAAAATCCTTTCCGCCTTCACTAGCTATGCTTGCTAAGTTGCCACCAAGCTTTGCAAAATCTTCTAAAAAATTATTTTTGTTACTCATCGTTGCATTTTCTCTATTAATTTAATAATACGTAGGCAAGCTAATATAATTTAAAATTGAATACAACTAACAAATTCTTTATCAAATACAAATATTGTACATAATTATGCCTAATGAAGAAAAAAACCCACAGTTGAGTGATGTTGATGAGTCTCAGTTGGAGCCTTTGCAAACTGAAATATCTAATGACGTAACTGAGTCAGGCCAACTTCCTAAGGTTGATGAGCTTCCTGAGAAAGAGGGGATGGACGACATTAATGAAGAAATAACAGCGGGTGAGGGTGGTTTGGACGATATTAATATTGACCAAGCTGTTGGTGAAATATCTGAAATGGTAAAGCCTACTGGTATTGAATTTCCTGAAATTGACCCTGTTATATTTGATTTGGGGCCTCTTGCTATAAGGTGGTATAGCTTGGCGTATCTGTTTGGTATATTGCTTGGTTGGTTTTACATACAATATTTAAATAAGCATAAAGCTGAGCATAAAATGACTCATTCGCAGATGGATGCAATTCCATTATGGATGGTATTGAGTATTATTTTAGGTGGTAGAATTGGCTATGTATTATTTTATAATTTTGAATATTACCTCAACAACCTTTCTGAAATAGGTAAGGTTTGGCAAGGTGGAATGAGCTTCCATGGTGGCTTGATAGGTGTAATTGTGGGTATGTATATATATTCCGCCATATATAAAGTGAAATATTTGAGAATTATGGATCTTCTTGCTGCGGCAACACCGATAGGTTTATTTTTAGGGAGAATAGCAAATTTCATAAATGCAGAACTTTGGGGGAGGAGAACTAGTTGGGAATATGGTGTGATTTTCCCTAATGATAACTTTGCCCGTCACCCAAGCCAGCTATACGAAGCTACGCTTGAAGGTTTGTTGCTATTTATAATTTTGGCTTTCGCTGTTAAGTTTGGCGCACTAAAAAGAGTGGGGCTGTTATCGGGTTTGTTCCTAATATTTTATGGGGCTTTCCGCTTTTTCGTAGAGTTTTTCCGTGAACCAGATATCCAGCTTGGTTTCTTGCTTGGTACGGAATGGCTTACAATGGGGATGATACTTTGTATTCCAATGGTTTTGTTGGGTATATTTTTGAGTGTAAAAGCTAAAAGTGACTGATTATACTGTAAAATCTAGGTTGTAGATAGAGACGAGAAAAAAACTAAAATTTGGGGCCTGATTGCTTTCCTTGTCCGCTTCTAGTATTTTCAGCGATAATATCTAATGCGGTTGGTGCTTCTCTTGGTTTTTCGGTATCCGTTAAATCAATATTTTGAGATGTTGCAAAGTTTTTTATTCTTTCAATTAACTCGTTATTTGGTGATTGCCCATCATTCTGGGCATAATCTATGTAGGCTTTTAAATATTGAGTTAAAGCAGTTTTATCTCCATTTGATTCTATATGTTTATCATGTAAATTTTTTAGATTGCCAGCTGTAGATGTCATCTTTGGTGAATGATGTTCCGCCCTTGAATTGTCAACTTTTTCAAATGTTTCCATTGCTGGAGGAGTTGGCGCAAATAACTTAGACCTATCTCCAGAGAATTCTTGAGAGAATTCTTGTCCAAAATTGTCGCGTCCAGAATTGTCGCCGTTTAAGGTTCTTCTAATTTCATCTAATGCTTTAAGATCGCTGCTTCCGAAGTTTTCTGTGATTTTTACCATAATAGTATTTTTTATTATATATTACATCTTACATTAAAAGTATTAATAAATAGTTAATTTTATCAAAAAGATAAAATACATAAAAAAAATACAATAAACTGTAAAAAATATAGATATATACTATATAGCTTATAGCATTTGCCTTGAGGTTGCTTATATAATAAAGTAATAAACAGGCAATTAACTACAACTAGTAACTAATAACTAATATAAATTATGGCTGAATTTACATTACCAAAAAACTCAAAAGTTGTTGACGGTGAATATTTTAAAGCACCAAGAGGCGCGACTAACATAAAGAAATTTAAAATATATCGTTGGGATCCAGAGGGTGAGGGCAATCCACGTATGGATACTTATGAAGTTGATATGGACTCATGCGGGCCAATGGTGCTTGATGCTTTAATCAAAATTAAAAATGAAGAAGACTCAACGGTAACTTTCCGTCGTTCATGCCGTGAAGGTATATGTGGTTCGTGTGCTATGAATATTGGCTCTAGTGCAACAATGGGGCGTGGTACTAACACGCTTGCATGTACATCTTCAATAGAAGAGTTGGGTGGCGATACGATTATAATTAACCCGCTTCCACACATGCCAGTGGTTAAAGATTTGGTTCCTGACCTTAATAATTTTTATGCTCAGCTTGAATCTATTGAGCCATGGTTAAAGTCGGATACTCCTGCGCCAAGCGGGAAAGAGAGGCTTCAAAGCCCTGAGGAGCGTGAAAAATTAGATGGTTTATATGAATGTATTTTGTGCGCTTGTTGTTCAACTTCATGCCCATCATACTGGTGGAATGGTGATAAATACTTAGGCCCTGCGGTTCTTTTGCAGGCTTATCGTTGGATTGTTGACTCTCGTGATGAGGCTACGGATGAAAGGCTAGATGATCTTGAGGATCCATTCAAATTATATAGATGTCATACAATTATGAATTGCGCGAAAACTTGCCCTAAGGGCTTGAACCCAGCTAAGGCAATTGGCGAAATTAAGAAAATGATTGCAGAAAGAAAGTATGCTTGATATTAGTTCGCTATAATTAAGTTAATTTAAACTCGGATAGAATCATGAAAAATATTATCGCATCACTTTTAGTTGTTACAGCTTTAGTATCTTGTAAAGAAGCTTATGAAACTCTTTCAACTCCATTTAAACATGCGGGACAAGGCCTTGGTTTAATTGGTTCAACTCAAGTTGAGTCAAACAGGGGTGGTGTTGCAACACTTGGTGGCAACCAGCTTAGTGCTGTTGGTGCGTTTGAAATTGATGTTAAGGCTCCAGTTGGTAGTGTTGGTAGTACTGCTGTTGATCTATTCCATAAAGAAGCTAGAAAAGCTTGTAATGGTGGTGGCTATAAACATAAAATCACACACCAGGGCACAACTAGTCAAACTGACTTTGGCAGAAATACTTTCAATAACCAGATTGAACAAAAAACAACCATGGTTCCAACCGTTAAGGGTGTAGTTATTTGCGATCAAGAACTTACTGATTTTAAGCGCGCTAATACAGTGGTTGTAAATGAGCCTTTAGTTCTTCAATCTACATCTGGTGGAAATAGAGGTCCTGATCAAAAAGATATGGATCTTCGTAATAATATTGGCACTGAGAATAGTCCTTATTACAATTATAGTAATGATCCAAAAGAAAATGAATATTTTTAATCTGCAAAATTTACTCAAAGTGAATTTTCTGCATAGTTTTTAATGGTTATTTATTAGTAAATATCTCTAAGGACTAGTTATAGCTATAAAATAATATTGGCACAAAGCACGCTTCTAATTAATTTTTAAATGTTAATATTGAGGTTAAGCATGTCATTTTATAATAGTTCGCAGATATCTTCTTTAACAGTTTCGTCAAGCTCATCAGGAAGTTTTTTAAGCTCAACCCTTCATGTTGATAGGCTTCAAACAGAACCTGGAAGTTTTGCTGATCTAATGAAGCCAGCGCTTTTTAATCAAAGTTTTACTTATGGTGGCTTTAGCTCCAGTAGTTCTTCTGCTAATAGCTCTGCATCAACAAATTCATCAACTGTAGAAATTGGTAATAATCAAAATTCATTATTTACTACATTAGAGGTTGTGAACTTAAATGGGGCGAATAATATACTTAATGAAAATAATAGCGCTCCTACTTTGTCAACAAACTTAATAAATAATGGTTTGTTAGTAAGTGATGGGCCTCTGCCAAGCCCTATAACTCAGGCCTATAACGATAGTCAAAACTATTTTGGGGCAGATATTAGTCAGGTGAGAGACAATATAAACAACGCTGAAAATCTAACGGGAAGGCAGAAGCGTCTTATCGGTAATTATGCAGAAAAAGTTTTCAATAAAAATGAAGGTTTTCTTGGTAGTGACGATGCTAAAAAAATTGACTTATTAGTTCGTATGTCACAGGCGGAGACTCAAAGTGGAAATAGAAATAGGCCTAATAAATCAGATTTAGTTGAGATAAGTCAAGATTTGAGGCAGGCCAGAAAAGACTTAAGGGCAGATATAAAAGAGCGTAATAATTTTTACAAAGCTAACCCAGGTGAGTTCTATTCTAGTTTGGATGTGGAGGTTGGTAAAAATAAGTTTGGAAGCATTTTAGCGGATAAAGTTTCTATGAGGCTATTTGGAGAAAACTTGGAACAAGCTTATAATAGGGTTTCCAATGATCCTAATTATGTTCCAACAGGTGGCGAGGCTTCAGTTATACGAAGCAATTCTGCGGAAACTAACTATGGTTTTTACTGGTCGCATGTAACTACTTATCAGCAAGCTGAGGAGCTTGGTTTGCTGGATAACCCATATATAAATATTTCCAATTTAGAAGGTTATGAGCAGTCAGGTGATTCTGACGGCAATGTTCCAGTATAAATAAGTTTATTATAGGAACTCCTCTGCAAAGGGTCCCGCATGAAGGTACGCGCTTCACTATTGAGGTGGGGCAATTGCCTAAAGAAGGAGAGCCGTTCTTCTTCACTATCTACCTTTGGAAAGGTAGTGAAATCGTCGGCCGTTGGCTGGCAAAGGAAGGTTACGCCCAGAGGATGGAAAAGGGAGTGGTTCAGCCATTCCCAGACACTCCTAAAAACAACTTCTACGAGCCTTTCGAGTAGTAGAAGTTGCCTCAGGTAGGATCTTTCCCCGTGTTGCACATTGTTGTGACGCGGGGAAAACCTCAGGGTGATATAATGAAATTCAAAATTTCCAAAAAAATCTGATACAAAAATCAAAAACTAATTAGTGAAGCTAATGGCTAGTAAGCGAGTAGGGTGCTTATTAAACCTCTGTTCCGCCAACGGTTAGTCCACCTATAAGCATACTTGGTTGGCCAACACCAACGGGCACGCCTTGGCCTTCTTTCCCGCAAGTTCCAATGCCGTCATCTAATTGCATGTCGTTGGCTATGCCTTTTATCTTAGTTAAAGAATCTGGGCCATTGCCAATTAAAGTTGCACCTTTAATAGGTTCTTTAATTTTACCATTTTCAATTTTATATGCTTCATTTGCACTGAAAACAAACTTACCGCTGGTTATATCAACCTGTCCACCGCCAAAGCTAACTGCGAAAATCCCATTTTTAACTCTTGAAATCAATTCTTCCTGTGTATGACCTTCTTGCCCAAGCATATAGGTGTTTGTCATACGCGGTAAAACTTGGTGCTCATAGCTTTCGCGTCGGCCATTTCCGGTTGGCTTCATTCCCATTAATCTGGCGTTTAGCTTGTCTTGCATATAGCCAACTAAAATACCATCTTCAATCAGTACTGTATTTTGTGTTGCTGTGCCTTCGTCATCAATGGTGAGTGAGCCACGTTTATCTGCGATAGTTCCGTCATCAACAACTGTAACGCCTTTTGCTGCAACCCGTTGCCCCATTAGCCCCGCAAATGCAGAGGTTTTCTTTCTATTGAAGTCACCCTCTAAGCCGTGGCCAATAGCTTCGTGAAGCAAAATTCCAGGCCAGCCAGATCCTAGAACTACGTCCATTTCTCCGGCTGGTGAGGCTACTGATTCTAAGTTTATCATTGCTTCTCTATAGGCTTCATCTGCTCCATGCTTCCATCTAGACTCTTGTAGAAATTCGGAATAACCTGTTCTGCCACCCATTCCATAGCTCCCCCTTTCTTTGCGGCCATTCTTTTCAACCATAACGCTAATATTAAGTCTCACAAGTGGTCTTATGTCTGAGGATTCTGAGCCGTCAGCTCTAATAATATGGATTACTTGCCATTCGCCAGCAATTGATGCGGAAACTTGTTTTACGCAAGGGTCTTTTGCTCTTAAATATAAGTCAATTTCCGTTAAGGCATCCAATTTCTTTTGGAATTCAATTTCAGTAAGTGGGTTGATTGGTTTGTAAAGTGGTTTAACTTTTCCATATTTTGAATCATCTTTTTTAAAGCCTTTGCTTGAAGATTTTATTGCTTCAATCGTTTTTGCCGAATTTAATATTGAGTCTTCAGATAATATAGAGCTATGTGCGTAGCCAGTGGTTTCACCGATAATACCTCTTAACCCAAAACCTTGTGAAGTGTCACTGGTGCAAGTTTTTAATGTGCCTTCATCAAATGAGATTGATTCACTTACGGTATATTCTAAAAACAGCTCGCCATCATCCATGTTATGTAATGAATTTGAAACTATATCCTTAGTTTTATTGTGATTTAATTCATATAAATCGAAAAAGATGTCGTTGCTTTTCATGCTAAATTAATATATTATTAAGGTATGATTAAATTATTATACATGTACGTTATAAGCTTAATTTTTTTAACTTCAATGGTTCTGATGCCTTTAAGTGTTGAGGCTGAGTCCTATGGGGCGCCAGTACTATGTCCGGGGGATTCGCAAAACTTAACTGATGAAGATATGCTTAGAATGCCTGATTGTATTAGGGCTGAGCCAGAAGTTGGGCAAAAATTATGTCATTTAGCATGTGGTAACCCAGAAATAGGGAGCTATGTCATTGAGGAGTTAGGTGTTTCAGAGAATGGTTCAATGGGTGGTTATTGCATTAATAGTACAATAAATAAATGCTTAGATGGTTGTGAGGACGTTATTGAATGGCGACGAGGAGATGGTGAACTTTGGTGTTACAGGTATGGACACGCAATTGATGTTGGTTCGCCAAATTATAGCTTTGAATTAAAATGCTTTGATCGCATACAGTAATAGTAAAGCGCCTTCTTTCATTACATATATTAAAAGTATCAAATATCATTGGCTTGATAAACTAAAATGCTGTCATCTTTTATTGTATCTAAAAAGGCATCTGTAAAATAAAATCAAAAAATTCCAATTAAATCTTTTAAAAACCATTTGATTCGTGGGTATCTACACTATATATAGGCTGTAAAAACTTATATATCGTATAAATCTATGTCAAAAATCCTATTTGCAATATTCTCAATTTTAATTTCTCTACCCATGCAAGCTGCAGAAAAGTTGGGCATGGCAAAGCCTTGGCAGGTGGGCTTTCAAGAGCCTGCAAGCCCTGTTATGGAAAGGCTGGTTAATATGCATGATGGGTTGTTGTGGATGGCTTATGGTATATCTGCGTTAGTTCTTTTTCTACTAATATATGTTGTGGTCCGTTTTAATAAAAAAGCTAATCCAAAACCAAGTAAAACAACTCACAACGCTTTTATTGAAGTTATATGGACAGCTATTCCAGTTTTGATTCTTGTTGCAATTGTTATCCCTTCTTGGAGGTTGATTAACTATATGGATAAAGCTGAAAATGCTGAAATTACGATTAAGGCAATCGGTTACCAGTGGTATTGGGGTTATGAATATATGGACGGTCCAGGTAAAGGTATTGCCTTTGAAGCTTATATGAAAACAAAAGATGCAGCTGATGAATCTTTAAGGTTGAAGGATGACGAACCTAGGTTACTTGCTACAGATAATAAAATAGTTCTTCCAGTTGATACTGAGGTTAGAATATTAACAACAGCAGCGGACGTTATACATGGTTTTGCTGTTCCTGCATTCGGTATTAAAATTGATGCTATACCAGGTAGAACTAATGAAACTTGGGTTAAAATTAACAAGGTGGGTGTTTATTACGGTCAATGTTCGGAGCTTTGTGGCTCTAAACATGCATTTATGCCTATTGAAGTTCACGCTGTATCTAAGGAAGATTACCTTACATGGGTAAAGAAGAAAGGTGGTGAAATTCCTGTTAAAAAACTAGAAGAAAAGGTGGAAGCGGAAGTAGTATCTACGCTTGAAACTACAGAGCAAGTTAAGGAAAACTAATTTAATTTATCAAAACAATAACTAAAACTAGAGACTATTATGAAGGATGCACCTAAAGGTTGGAGAAGATGGTTACTTTCAACAAACCATAAAGATATCGGTACAATGTACATTATCTACGGTATTACGGCGGGTTTAATTTCTGCTGCTATATCTGTATGGTTTAGAGCGGAGCTGCAATTTCCGGGGGATCAGGTTTTTGATGGTAACTATCAATTATATAATGTTCTTATCACTGCCCACGCTTTGTTAATGGTATTCTTTATGATTATGCCAGCGTTAATTGGTGGTTTTGGTAACTGGTTTTTACCTTTGCAAATTGGCGCGCCAGATATGGCCTTTCCTAGATTAAACAACATCTCTTTTTGGTTACTTATTCCGGGTTTCCTTCTTCTAATGATGGGCGCTTTGTGGCCGTTTGATTGGGGTAGTATTTTTTCAGATATGGGTAGTGAGGCTTGGAAGGGGTTACCTTCTTATTATGATACTGCTGGTGGTCCGGGAACTGGTTGGACTATATATCCGCCGCTTTCAGCTACAGCTGATATTTCAATAGATTTTGCTATTTTATCATTACATATACTTGGTATTTCTTCCATTCTAGGTGCTATTAACTTTATCGTTACAGTTTTGAACATGCGTGCACCAGGCATGACATTACACAAGATGCCATTATTCGTTTGGGCAATTTTCATAACTGCAATATTACTTGTATTAGCGCTTCCTGTATTAGCGGGGGCAATTACAATGTTGCTTACTGATAGAAATTTTGGAACGTCATTCTTTGCGCCAGAAGGTGGGGGAGATCCTGTGTTGTTCCAACATTTATTCTGGTTCTTTGGTCATCCAGAGGTTTATATTATTGTGCTTCCAGCATTTGGTATTGTATCTCAGGTAATATCAACATTCTCACGTAAGCCAGTTTTCGGCTATCTAGGGATGGTTTATGCAATGGCTTCAATTGGCTTTGTTGGCTTTATAGTTTGGGCCCACCATATGTTTACAGTTGGTATGGATCTTAATACAAGGCTATATTTTACAGTTGCAACCATGATTATTGCGGTGCCAACGGGTATTAAAATATTTTCGTGGATAGCTACGATGTGGGGTGGTTCACTAACTTTTGAAACGCCTATGGTTTGGGCTATTGGGTTCATATTTGTATTTGTTGTTGGTGGTGTTACTGGTGTTGTACTTGCAAATGCTGGTATGGATATTCCGATGCATGATACATATTACGTTGTTGCGCATTTTCATTACGTGATGAGTTTGGGCGCGTTATTTGGGGCATTCTGCGCCTTCTATTTCTGGTTCCCGAAAATTTCTGGTCGTATGATTCCTGAGTGGGCTGGTCAGTTGCATTTCTGGACTACATTTGTAGGTACTAACTTGACATTCTTCCCGCAACATTTCTTGGGTTTGGCTGGTATGCCACGTAGATATGTTGATTATCCTGATGCATACGCAGGTTGGAACTATTGGAGTTCAATCGGCTCTTATGTAACTTTGGCATCAACGGCGTTCTTCTTGGTTATGGTTTTCTGGGCTATAAAGAAAGGTAAGAAGGCTGGCAACAACCCTTGGGGTTCGGGTGCTGATACATTAGAGTGGACATTAACTTCTCCGCCTGAGTATCATACTTTTAATACTCAGCCAAAAATAAAATAATTAACTTAATAGGTATTTGTGGTGGCGACAAAAAGTGATGCTGAGCAACCTAAGTCTTGTAACAAAAGTAAATGTTGTTGGATGAAATGTATATTCGCTATTGTCGCATTTACAATTACGGCGAGCCTTTCAGGTTGGTTAGTTTGGGGTAATTTATATGCCGATTTGTTAAGTCAATATCCGCAGCTATGGAGACCAATGGAGGCAGACCAGTGGAGTTTAATGCCAGTAGCTAATTTACTTCATGCGATATTTTTTGTATTTGCGTTTAGTAAGTTAGGTTGTTGTGTTACTTCTAAATGTGGAACAAACTTCGGTCGTGGTGCAATGTTTGGTTTTTATATTTTCCTTTTTTGTGGAGTTTTAGGTGGTTTTTGGGCTTATATAATCCATCCAATTTCAATTGAACTTGCAAGTGCCTACATTGTTGATGCATTCATTATTAATGTAATTGGTGGTGGAATTATAGGCTTAATTAAGGGTAAAGCTTCTAGTTGTGCAGTCAATAATAGCTGCGAAGTAAAATAAATATTCAATGGACCATATTTCAAAATCAGTTTCATCGCAGATGCAAGAGGTCAGGGATTACATATCCCTACTGAAACCTCGTGTAATGAGCCTTGTTGTTTTTACTGGCTTATGTGGAATGCTTGTCGCACCGGGAAATATACACCCTTTAATTGCTATAATATCAATCATTTGTATTACACTTGGAAGTGGAGCTAGTGGCGCAATTAATATGTGGTATGAGCGTGATATTGATGGCAAGATGAAGCGCACCCAAAATAGGCCACTACCTAGGGGGAGGCTTAACCCAAAGGCAGCCTTAGATTTTGCAGGTGTATTGGCTTTCTTTTCTGTGTTTTTAATGGCATTTGCTGTAAATATTCTTTCCGCATTCCTACTTCTATGTGCAATTCTTTTTTACGTATTTATTTACACTATCTGGTTGAAACCTAGAACTCCGCAAAATATTGTTATTGGTGGCGCGGCTGGTGCTTTTCCCCCTATGATAGGCTGGGCGAGTGTAACTGGTGATCTATCGCTAATGCCAGTAGTTTTATTTTTAATTATATTCCTATGGACGCCGCCTCATTTTTGGGCTTTGGCCATATATAAAAATACTGATTATCAAGCCGCTGGAATTCCTATGATGCCAGCCGTTTTTGGTATTGCTGAAACAAAAAAACAAATGCTACTATACACAAT
>CAYGRX010000021.1:0-15197 GCA_964352365.1 uncultured Rickettsiales bacterium | reverse complement strand
ATCCCCACTGGTGATGATAGAAAAAATAATGATGACGAGTTAATTTACCGTGAAGAAGAAAAAACCTTTGACCCCGTCGAAGTCTACGGTGATGTTCCAAACCCGACTATAGTTTAACTTCTATTCCTTTATTTACAGCGTCTATTTTGCCTGTGGATTTTAACTCGCTAGCTGGGTGTTCCCTTAGTCTGTTTTTGATATTTTCTAAAACTTTAAGAGGTGGGTTTTTAACTGAAATTTCATAATTTATTGAACTTTTAGTGCTGCTTTGTGAATGTTCCAAACCCATTGAATTAAGTATTTTTTGAGTGCTATCACTGGCCGATAGAATTTCTAATTTATCTAGTCCTAAAACTTTTCCAGCCTTTAATGTCACATCGACCAAGTTTGTCATTCTTGATTTATTTTCTAAAAAGTTATCATAATTATATAAGTTATTTCCTGGGAAAAAGGTATTTATGTTAATTATACCTTTAGAAGGTATAATTTCAATACTTAGGCAAGGAGTAAAGGCTGATGAGTTATCTGGCCAAGCAACTTCAAAGCAATAATCTTTAGCACTGAGGTTATGCAGGTCAGGTGCAAAAGATTTGTTTCCTCCACATTCTTCTATAAAAAGCTCACTTACCCGTTCACCTCTGAGGTATAGATCTCTAGTTAGAAGATTTCCAATAATACCAAGGCTATACTCGTCAAAATGCTTTTTCCATTTTTTTAGAAACTTCTTTTCATTGTCAGTTATTGTTAACATTATTTTTTTCCTATAAGTTAATCCTACCACACAAGAATTAATAAAAGGTTAATGCTAAATTCTTATAACCATAGCTTAAACCCAACTATAGTTTAACTAACGGCTTGGTTTGTTATCTTTTATGAAGTTTGTAACAAAGACCTCCGCTTTTCTAATTTCTATTTGCATACTGCTAGGAATCTCCCTTTCATATCCAGGCATTCTATTTGCGCCTTTAACATTATAATATGCTTCTCTAATAATTTTTGCATGGGTATCTTTTAAGTTAATTTTGAAAAATGTTTTACCAATATCTCCGGTGCCATCTGCCATACTCCAATTTATAATTGACTCTATGCTAGTAGCTGACTCATTTTTTATAAAATGAATTTTATTGCTCAAGTTGGTGCTACGCTCTAGGTTATAGATCATTTGTGCTTGTTGACCACCAAGCATTATGATATTATCTGGGTAAAACCTTGATAAAGTAATAGAATTACCAGTTAAATTTACATCGAAATAGTGTTTTTCTAAGTTGCTTGCGTATTCTGGATCGCATTTATAGCCTCTAATATTGAATGTTTTTTTATAATGGTTTGTAGTGTAAAATTCTGCGTCAAAATTCTTGGTATCACCTAGATAAATATTGTGAGTTAATATATCCAAAATTTCTTTAGGCTCTCTATCGCCAAAATAATGCTTAAACTGCTCTAAAACTTTATCTGTATATGCCGTTACATCTTTATATGCCGTTACATCTTTCACAGATCGAATCCTTTAATAACTACCAACACCATCCTACCACAAAAAACTTAATAAAAGGTTAACGCTAAATTCTTATAACCATAGCTTAAACCCAACTATAGTTTAACGGCTTGGTTTGTTATCTTTGTTTGTTATCTTTTATGAAGTCTTTAACAAAGACCTCCGCTTTTATAATTTCTTTTTGCATACTGCTAGGAATCTTCCTTTCATATTCTGGGAGTCTTATTACACCCTTCACATTATAATATGCTTCTCTAAAAATTTTTGCATAGGGGTCGTTTACATCAAAACTAAATAAATCTTTGTTAGTATCGAAGCTTCCATCAGCCATGCACCAGTTCTTTTTCGATTGAAAGCTTGTTGCAAATGCATTATGTACAAAGTTTAATTCCGGGCTAAAATTTGTATTATTCTCAAGATTGTAAATAAATTGAGCTTGCTGCCCACCTAGCCGTTCTTTATTATAAGCGTTAAGAGCATAAAGGGCAATTGATGAGCCATATCTTGAAAAGTTTACATCAAAATATTTCAGGTTATATCTTTCATCTGGGCTTGGTTCTCCAGGAAACCCTTTAACGTTCAAACTCTCTTCATAATAATATTTGCTGTTATAGCTTTTACTATCTTTAATATAAATATTGTGAGTTAATATATCTAAAATCTCTTTAGGCTTTCTATCGCCAAAATAATATCTGAATTCTTCTAAAACTTCATTTGTATATACCGTTGCATCTTTCATAGATCGAATCCTTTAATAACTACCAACACCATCTTACCAAATAAAACTTAATAAAAGGTTAACGTTTTTTTAGAGTTATGTTGATATTTGAGAAGTCTGGATTTAGTTTAGCTAAGTTGTTTTAAGTACCCAAATTTTGCTGATTTAAACTGACCATAGGAGTAAATGATAAATTTTGCTTTTGAACCATAGTTTCAGGTTGTGCACTTACCCCTTTTTTTAAAAAGTAAGAATTTAGTTTTGATAGCGTCGTGTCATTCAGAATCAATTTCCTATCTTTGCTACTTTCTCCTTCTATGGCTCCTAGTTCTTCATATTTTCTTATAAGATCTTTGCTAGAAATATCCCATATATAAATTTCATTATACTTAAGTTTTTCACTAACTTTAACTAGGTTTGCCAACATTTGAGCAAGCTGCCCTGATTGCCTCGTATGTGGAAAAAATTGTTTCAAAGAAATTTTTTTATCATCAGTGTCAATCTCTATGTATAGAGGGTTTATAAAGCCTTTTGTATGACGCGCGCCTGCCTTTAATGTGATTATTGAGGTGGAATTAAAGTTTCTGTCCGCAAAAGAAGATTTTCTACTTAAGCTAAGGTCTAAGTCAGCTAATGGTTCATTATGAGCTTTTGCATTGTAAATCATAATAGAGCAAAAATCCTTTATATCTAAAGCTTGAACATTCTTTCTCCAGAATAGCTCAGTTCTTTTATCGTATGTATAGTTACTTATTTCCATGTAAATTCATTATTATGTTCGCATAAAGTGGCAAGTTTTTTGATGTGTAATATTTGTTTCTAATTTATTTTATCCATATGATGTTCCTATTATTAAAATCTATTTGTTTCTAAAAAACTTTTAACAAGTGGTTCCGCTTCTTTAATTTGAGTTAACATGGAAGTTGGAATTTTTTTCTGGAATTTTTCCATTCTGGATGCATTTTTCACATTATAATATGCTTCCCTAATAATTTTAGGTTCAAAATCACGATCTTGATTAGGGGAAAAAATAATTGTACCTTTTTTTACCTCTAAATTACCACCAGCTAAACTAAAATTTAATTGTGAGTGTATAGTAACGGGATCTTTTAAAGCTACCGATGATATCTCTGAGCTTAAGTTAGTAGTTGTTTCCAAATTGTAAATAAACTGTGCAAGCTGTCCTCCTCTTTTTGTATAATTATCTGGGTAGTAAAGCTCTAAGTTAATGAGGTGATGATTTATTCTAACAAAGAAATCATTTTTAACACCAACATGCTTGTTAAAAGGATCGTGCCCACCCCTAATTATCAAGTCAGAACCGCTTGTAGTAAATTCAGCGTCAAAATTCTTTGTATCACCTAGATAAATATTGTGAGTTAATATATCTAAAATATCTTTAGGCTTTCTATTGCCAAAATAATGCTTAAACAGGTTTAAAACTTCATCTGTATATGCCGTTACATCTTTCATGGATCGAATCCTTTAATAACTACCAACACCATCCTACCACAAAAAACTTAATAAAAGGTTAACGCTGTTTCCGCTTGACGGGGTTGATAAACTAGTATAAAAAGCACATCCAAATTGATAGATATATCGGAGAATTTTAAATGAAACGTACATTTCAGCCAAGTAATTTAGTTAGAAAACGTAGACACGGTTTTAGATCTAGAATGGCTACTGTTGGCGGTAGAAAAGTTATTGCATCTAGAAGAGCTAAAGGCAGAAAACGTCTTTCTGCATAGAATAACTCTATTAATTTAATATTTTAGTGTTTTTGCTTTTTTATTAGATCAAGCATTTTTAAAATTGATCAAAAAAGAAAAATTATAAATATGAAGTTAAATACCCTTAAAAAAAGACAAGACTTCGTCGATATGTCTAGACTGGGGAAAAAAATTGCAGCTAAAGCAGTTGTGGTTGAAAGTAACTTTAGAGAAGAAAACTCACAAGAATATCCAAGACTTGGCTTTACAGCTTCAAAAAAAGTTGGCAATTCCGTTTTTCGTAATAAGGCAAAAAGAAGGCTTAAAGAGTCTGTTCGTTTGGTTATGCACCAAAACCCTAAATTATTTAGGGAAGGTTATGATTATAACTTTATCGCCCGTTACACCACGATAAATAGAGATTTTGAAGCATTGGTTAAAGATGTTAAATATGCGCTTCACAATGTTAATAAAGATGATGCCTCAAACTAATTTAATTCTGGCGCTTAAAAAACTTTTATCCTTACCATTTCTGGTAATTATATATATATATCAAAAGGCTATTTCTCCACTTATAGGGCCATCTTGTAGGTATCACCCAACTTGTTCAAACTATGCTAAAATCGCCATAAGAAAACATGGTGTATTTAAAGGTGGAATTTTGAGTATTGTTAGGATATTAAAGTGCAATCCATTCTCTGGGTATGGAATTGATGATGTACCAGAGGAATTTAGTTTTTTAAATTTATTCAAGAAAAGTAAAAGAAATGTCTGATCAAACAAGGTTATTTTTGGCTCTAGTTCTATCTATGGCCGCTATATTTGCATATAATAAAATTTTTGTTGATCCAAAAATTGAGGCTCAGAAGCAAGCTATTGAAGCTCAAAAATTAGCGCAGCCCCAAACTCTTGAAGTGATTCAAGATGATGCCTTAAGTGTAGAGAAAGAACAACCTATTATTGCCACTGAACTAGATAACTCCATTAAGCAACTAATGCTGCGAAATCAAGATTTATCAAATAAGAAAGCGGGTAGGGTAAAAATTGAGTCTGATAAATTATCTGGTTCAATTAATCTTCAGGGTGCAAAATTTGATGACATTAAATTAAAGGAGCATGACGTTACCCTTCATGGTGAAGAAAAAATTAAATTGCTTTCTTCTTCTGATGAGGGACTTTATTTTTTTAGAACGGGTTTTTTACCTGCAATATCTGGTGTAAAATCTCCGAGTAGCAAATCCATCTGGAAGTTAGAGGCGGGAACTGTTTTATCAGAGCTTAGCCCGATCACTCTTTCATGGGATAATGGTTCGGGTATAATATTTAAAAAAGATGTCTCTATTGATGAAAACTACATGTTCGAAGTGAAGGAATATATTGTTAACAACACTATATATCCGGTTACATTCGCACCGTTTGGTTTGATAAATAAGGTTGAAGATATATCTAAGGCAAGAATGTATATTTCTCATGAAGGACCAATTGCTGTTATTGATAATATTTTGGAAGAAGCTTCTTTTGATGATGTAGTTGATGAAGGAAAAGTTAAGTTTGAATCAGTTTCAGGGTGGGCTGGTATCACAAGTAAATATTGGATGTCTGCAATCATTCCTGCAAAACCTTCTGAAGAAAAAATAAATATAACATTTAAGAATTATGAGAAAGACGATAGGCAGCGTTTTCAAGTGGATTTCCTATCTGAAAAAGTTCAAATTGCCCCTAAAACTACTTATGAATATAAGTTTAGAATTTATACTGGTGCTAAAAAGTTAGACATTTTAGATGCGTATGAGTCTAAGCTTGATATTCCAATGTTTGATCATTCAATTGACTTTGGTTGGCTATATTTCCTAACTCGTCCAATTTTTGAAGCGCTTACTTACTTTAATAAGCTACTTGGTAATTTCGGACTTGCGATTTTACTTCTTACAGTATGTATCCGTGTGATTTTATTTCCTATTGCAAATAAATCATATAAATCGATGGCAAGAATGCGTAAACATATGCCTGAAATTCAAAGACTTAAGGAAAAGCATTCTAAAGATAGGCAGAAGCTTGGTCAAGAAATGATGAAATATTATAAGAGTCATAAAATCAACCCTGCTAGTGGTTGTTTGCCAATGTTGATTCAAATTCCAGTTTTCTTCTCATTATATAAAGTTTTATATGTAACAATTGAAATGCGTCATGCGCCATTTTATGGCTGGATAAAAGATTTATCTGCCTCAGATCCAACAAATGTGTTTAACCTGTTTGGATTGCTCCCTTATACACTGCCTGAATGGCTTCCAGCAATTGGCGTATTACCATTATTATTCAGCTTAACTATGGTGTTGCAGCAAAAATTGAATCCACCACCAACTGACGAAACTCAGCGTATTGTAATGTCTTGGTTGCCTTGGATATTCCTATTTTTATTCGCAAGTTTCCCAGCTGGTTTAGTTATATATTGGGTTTGGAACAATATTCTTTCAATAGCTCAGCAATATATTATTACAAAGAGGATTGACGAGGACAAAAATGCCTAAAAATATTTTAGTTATCGGCTCTGGTGGTAGAGAGCATGCATTTGTTATAGGTTTAAAAAAATCATCAAACATTGGTGAAATATACGCATTGCCGGGAAATGCAGGTATCAATCAAGATGCAATTCATGTTGATCTTGGACAAGGTGACTTTGAGGCCATTGCTAAATTTTGTGTTGAAGCTTCTATTGATTTTGTGGTTGTAGGTCCTGAACAGCCTTTAGTTGACGGTATTGTAGATTTTCTTGAGTCTAAAAATATAAAAGTTTTTGGCCCCAATAAAGTTGCTTCACAAATTGAAGGTTCAAAAGAATTTATGAAGGATTTAGCGGCTCGCTATAATGTGCCAACTGCTGAATATAAATCTTTTACAAATAAGCAGTCTGCTCTTGATTATATTTCTGCAAAAGGTGCTCCTATTGTCATTAAAACTGATGGTTTGGCAGCGGGGAAGGGTGTTACTGTAGCCTTTTCAGTTGATGAAGCAAATTTAGCAGTTGTGGAAGCTTTCGAGGGGAAGTTTGGTGCTGCTGGTCAAAAGGTGGTTATAGAAGAGTTTCTTGAAGGCGAGGAAGCAAGTTTTTTCGTTATTCTTGATGGTAAAAATGCACTTGAGATAGGCTCGGCGCAAGATCATAAAACAGTTTTTGATGGTGATACTGGTCCTAACACTGGTGGCATGGGTACATATTCCCCAGCGCCAGTTGTTACAGATTCGGTTTCTAAAAAAGTTATGGAGCAAATAATTACTCCAACTTTAGAAGGTTTAAAGAGTGAATCTATTGAATATAAAGGGTTTTTATTCGCAGGGTTGATGATAGACTCGAAGGGCAATCCCAAGCTTATTGAATATAATATTCGCTTCGGAGATCCAGAAGCTCAAGTTTTGATACCTCGAATTGAAGATGATTTTGCTGAATTGATTGAAGATGCTATTGACGGCAAGTTAGGTGATCGTGATAAAGTTAAGCTATCAAAGCAAAATAGTTTGTGCGTGGTTATGGCTGCAAATGGTTATCCAGCAGATTATAAAAAAGGTTTAAAAATTAATCTTGATAAGGTTTCTAACTTAACTAATGTTTTAGTTTATCATGCTGGCACTTCATTAACCAGTAGCGGGAAAATAGTTTCAGTTGGGGGCAGGGTTCTAGGTGTAACAGGTTTTGGCGATGATCTGCAAGAAGCTTATGATAATGCTTATAAAGCCATTGAAAATATAGGTTTTGAAGATTGTCACTATCGTAAAGATATTGGCTTTAAAGGTTTAAAGAAATATCGGCAGGTAAGCTAGAATTATTTTCTATAAATTAACTTATTGCCATTACGTTGCTATATGATTGGTTTATTTTTAAAAGAGCACTTAACATTAATGCACACTAATCTGCAAAATTCCTTTGACTTAGGCTTAAAAAGCTATATAAGTTCATCTTCATTTTGCAATAGATACAAATATTTGAGAGATTAATTATGTCTGCTACTAAAATTTTAAATGCTGAAGTTAGAACTAACGAAAGCAAAGGAACAGTTAAACAACTTAGAAGTGAAGGTCGCGTTCCTGCAATTATTTATGGTAACAATAAGCCTGAGTCACAAATTTCTTTAGATAGTAAAGAATTTTTAATTACATACAATAAAGGTGGTTTCTTTTCTAGAACTATTGATATTGAAGTGGGTAAAGAAAAAATTAAAGTTCTTCCGCAAGAAATTCAGTTTCACCCTATCAAAGATGCACCATTACATGCAGATTTTTTAAGGGTTGATGATAACTCGGTTGTTAAAGTTTCAATTCCTGTTGAGTTTATTGGTAAAGAAAAATCACCTGGTCTTAAGCGTGGTGGTGTACTTAACGCAGTTAGAAGAACTGTTGATGTTTATTGTAAAGTTTCACAAATCCCAGAATCATTTACAGCTGATGTAAGTGCAATGAAAATTAGTGAAAATGTTAAATTTAGTGATCTAAATGTACCTGAAGGTGTTACTCCTGTAATTGCTGATAGAGATTTCACAATTGCTGCAATTGCTGGTCGTGTTGCTAAAGAAGCTGTTGCTGGTGAAGTTACTGAAGAAGTTTCTACTGATGAAGAGTCTGAAGAAGCTTAGTATCATTACTAAAAAAAATATAATATTGCCTTTAGGTTAATCAATTTAGTTTAACTTTTTATTAGTTAATATTTAAAGTTAAGTTTGCTATTTAAATAGCTGTAAATCTTAACTATATAATACTAAAGAGATATTATTTTCTATATCGTAGTTATATAAGCGATATATCATTATGGCTTCGGGTTTTTACCCTACTACCTCCCTCTAATCCTTCAAAAACTCGTAGCCACCAAACCACACGTGATAATCGCGAGCGATAGTTTTAATAACAAACTTAATTCCATTTTTAATGTAAGTGTTAATCTCGGTGGGTCTATATTTAATGAAAATATATAGAAAAACTAGTCAAATTGAGAGTAGAAGTAAAATACTCTACAAGTTTCATCATCGTTAGATAAATCATAATTTGCTGTTCCTGCATCTTGGCTTGAATAATCTCCGCCAGCGTCATCTGTGCAGCCAGTTAGATATGAATTTAAGCTTCCTGTCCAATAATAAGCTTTTGTTGCAATAAAATTGCCAGCTGAAGCATTGCCATCATCAATTTTCTTATCAATACTTAATGCGCTTTTGCCATTAATTGCCCCGCCACTATGGTCTAGAGTGCCTCCCTCCATTTCTGCACCCAGTGCAAGATATTGCCCTGATTTCTCATAAATATTACTAGTTCCATGATTCCATTCATTGTTTGTGGATTTGCTTCCAGCAGTTCCTAATTTATAATACGAATTTCCAATGGCGGATTCAGGTCTATCTGTTTTAATGCTAGAGTTACTAAAGCTTAGTTTTATAATCTCTGCCTTTGATAAGTGATCCCATGCATATCTATTTTCGGTTATGCTGCCTGTTATATTGCCGTCAAAGTCTCCGTCATCTGCGCTACTCCAATAGTCACTTGCATTACTCATATCCCCGGGGAGCGAGTTATATTGGCTATAAAATGTTGAGATTGCGTTGCTGTAATCGCTAATTTCTTTAATTATAGTTTGTCGTTCAGCGCTCTCAATTACTTCGTTTCCAGCCAAAATTCCGCCAATAATTAAGGCGATTATTACAA
Organism: uncultured Rickettsiales bacterium; assembly: GCA_964352365.1. Taxonomy (GTDB): domain Bacteria; phylum Pseudomonadota; class Alphaproteobacteria; order Rickettsiales; family UBA8987; genus CAYGRX01. Next base: position 5,593 of record CAYGRX010000021.1, on the reverse strand, counting down.
TAACAATTGCTAATTCGATTAAAGTAAAACCTTTATTAATAGAAGTTTTCATCAATTAAGGCCCTCTAGGAAATATATTAACCTACATCCATTTTCTTTAGCGTTTAAATCATAGTCAATTAAGCCGTAATTTGAAGGTGTTTCATATGCATCAACTGCTCCAGTTACGCAGCCATCATGAAAAGTTTTTACTGAGTTAACAACTTCCAGCCCTTTAATCGCAACTAATTTGCCAGCGGAAGCATTGCCATCATCTATCTTCTTGTCTATTGATTCTGTATCAGCTGCATTTATAAAACCAGCTGAGGCATGGTAAAAAGAGTCCTCTGTTAAGCCGCCAGCTCCGATATAATTATTAGATATTCCGTAAACTGAGTTAACTCCAAAATTCCAATTGTTACCACCTCCATTTTCACCAGATGTGTCTAAATTATAGTAAATGCTGCCCGAATCTGATTTAGGTCTATCCTTAAATAGGGTGGAGGTATCAAAAGATTGTTTAATTATTTCTGATTTTGATAGTTGATCCCATGCATATCTGTTTTCAGTTGTGCTTCCAGTTATAAAGCCATTACCATCACCATCAGTAGTAGTTCTCCAGTAGCTACTAGCATTTTCCATGTCACCTGGGATTGCTTCATATTGAATTTTAAAGTTATGAATCGCTGTTTTATATTGATTTATTTCTTTGATAATTGCTGACCTTTTTGAGCCATCCAAAAGATCGCTGCCAGCTAGTACCGCTCCAACAATTATCGCAATAATTACTGTGACAATTGCAAGCTCTATAATTGTGAACGCATTATTAGTCTTTTTAATCATAAAATTATTAATCAAATTGGTTTCTTACGGCTTGGTTGAGTTCACTAATTTTTCTAGCGTTTTTATAATACTCTAAAAATCTAGATAACTCAGTAATTTTAATTTTTCCTTCAAAAATTGCATCACTTTCAATTGGCATAAATTTATCATCTAGGGCTAAGTGAAATGCATCAATTGAAAATCTATCGACATGAACATTTTTAAAATCTCTTGCTAAATTCCCCATTTTTTTCTTAATTTCTTGCTCAAGTTTTGGATCTTGAGATACATCTAGAAGAGTGTAGGCAAGGGCTAGTCTAACAACATCAAACCTATTCTGCCTTGTATAGTTATCTATATTTTTGCCAATTAATAACTTAACTTTTGGTTCTAGAATTTCAATTATATCTGTCCAGCTATTGTTAGGTAAAAAGCTATATTCATTCATAAAACGTTCAATTCTCTCTAGCTCAACGGATTCATCAAACTGTCTGTAGTCGACATCATTATCACCTGAAGATAAAAATTCGAAAAGCCTGATGTCATCTTCCCCTTTCAGCCTATCAAAAAAATTGGCTTTTAACTCTGCTAATTTTTCATTTTCAAGCTGGGAGGCATAAGCAATTGCAAGTTTTAAAACTAAGCCAAGCTCTTCCTTTGACAAAGGCTCTGGAGCGGTTTCTTTAATTAAATCCATTCTTTCTTCAATTAAATTAATTATTCCAAACCAGTTTTGTCTAATCCAGAAGAGTTCAATTCGTGATCTATTTGCTCTAGGGCTAAAGTCACCTTTTAAAAGCTCCATTCCTTCATTATATAAGCCTTGTTTTGCTTTAATATAGGCTAACCTATATCTACCAAGGTCTTTAGTTTCTTCTGAAATGTTTTCTTCTTCATTGATAATATTTAAAACATCTTCAGCTGCCTGTAGCTCTCTATTTTGTTCATATATTCTAGATAGCCATAACGCCAATTTTGCTTTTTCATCTCCACGTGATCTGTATTTTATTTGGTGCAAAACAATATCAATCGCATCGTCAACCATGTCTGAGTCTATAAAAAATTCTGCCATTTTACGAGTTATTCTGTCACCAACTTCACCAGCGGGAATTAATTCCCGATATTTAAAATATATTTTCAAGGCTTCCATCGTGGGTAATTTATATAATTCACTGCCATCGAAAAGCTCAATAAATAAATCTTTCATGCGACCAAGTACGAAGATTGACTCTGTTGTTTGCGTGAAGTTTGAAACGACTTTTTCCCAACTCATTAAGGCCTTCATATATTCCTTTTCTGAGAGGTATAAACTTCCAACGGTTTCATAAATATCTAACTCAAAATAGTCATCTCTCCAAATTGTTGCTGCCATTAAGAAGTTATCAATAGCTTCTTTTGTGCTGTAAATTCCGTTTACTAAATTATATCTTGTTAGCTCAAAAAGTGCCTTTGCTCTATTTTTTCTATCATCTATATCGCTTATAATTTCTTTTAATGCCTTTATTCCTTCTTCCTCATTTTTTTGAAGTATATTAAATTTAGCTTTCATTAACTTAATATAATTTGAGTATTTCTCTTCAAATCCATTGTAAGTTATTATTTCTAATAGATTTTTTGCATCTTCAATTCTTCCTTTATCAATTTGGTGCTGTATGTATTTTATGCCAAAATCAAACTTTAATTCTGGTGTATATTGCTGCATGAACTTGTCAAAGCTTGCGGTAAAATCAATTTTTACATTTGGTTCTTCAGTTATTCTCAGCTTTTTATTTTTCTGTTGTAAGCTGAACCATTTCCACAGCTTAAATTCATTATAAGAAGAATTATTTAAAGATTCGTCTACCAAAGTACTAAACTCTTTGTAAGCTTCGTCGAATTTATCAATTAAATATAAAGTAGCGGCATAAGTTGCGCGAACTTTAAAAATTTCAGTGAAATCAGGGTTGTCCTGTATTATATCATATAGTAAGCCCAGTGATTCTGTATACAATCCGTTAGAGAAGTAAAACTCTGCTAAATTTAGCATCGCTTTTGATTTTTTTTCAATATCAGAACTTTGAATAATTTGATCTAAGTAAGAAACAACAGAGCCATAAAAATCCATTTTATCTAAATCTTCATCTGATAAAATTTCTTTACCTTTATCTAAATCTTCGTCGTTTTTATCATTACTATCAGTTACACCTTCTTCTTCAGAAGTTTCTTCAGTTTTTACTTCCGTACTGCTCGTGGCATTTGTTAATTTTTCTAAAGCTTTTAATGCAAGCGGAAAGGGAAAGGTTGATTGCTCAGGAAAGATACCCATAGTTTTTGAAATCACTTCATCACCACTATCGCCGGCTGAGAAATCAGTCGCTATAATTTCATCTGAAATTATTAAGTTAGGTAGCTTAGTTAGATATAGTTTTTCTTCATCAATTTTATAATTAATAAAGTCAGATTTTTCTTTTAAAAATATACCTTGCAAAGACTCATCAATTTTTAAATCAACAAATTCTCTTCCCATTAATACACCAGTTCCATTTTCTTTAACTGTGAAAACTTTTACAGGCTCACCTGTTTTTATATCTTCTATCGTGTATGGACCCTTGATAGATTCTGACATGACTGATATGGAGTTTTCCCCCCATTCGTTGCTAACTTCAAGCCTGATGGGTTTAACTATAAATTCCTGATTATCATCAACATTTGCTGCAACTATTTCAGCAACCCATGCATAGTTATTTCTATATGTTAAAACCTTTATTGGCTGCTCTAAAAGTTTTTTACTATCAAGTTCAATATTTACTACAATTGCTTTATCATTAGGAATTTGTTCAATATTTTTTATATAGCCATCTTTACTATAGCTATTAGGTGAAATTGCAATACCTTGCTGGCTGAATATTGCTGTAATTATTTTTCCATCAATTTTAATTGCAGAGCCAATTGATGCTGTATCAGAAAATGGGAATAGAATTAGAGTAGCATCATCAGTTTCAGCTATTTCTATTTGAATTGTGCTCTCATCATATACTTTGATGATTTCGTAAATTACCATATCAGAATAATTTTTAGGCAATGGACCAATAAAACCCTCATCTAACCTGTATATTTGTTCAATCCTAGGTGGGCCTACATAACTTTTTGGAAATGTAATTATGTTGGACTTTAAAACACTGGATGTTGAAGTAGCACTGCCTTTAATGACTTCATTGCCATCTGGTATGCTGGAGCGCATCACAACTTTTCTCTCGTAAGGTTCTGCGCCTTGATCCATGAATATGTCAATACCAGTGGTGAAGTTATCTCCAACAAATTTCCTTAACTTTACGCCAGTATTATTCAGCATAATTATCATGGATTTGTTATCAGGTGATGCGCCGAAAGATTTTAAAATGGATGTTTTGCCAACCAAATTAGATAAATTTAAATTATTAGCTTGGTCAAAATCGATTATTAACATATTCCCGCTAATAACAGGTGAGAAGGTTACATAATCATCAGATTTAAAGCTGAATCTTACAAATTCAGGAAATTTGATGATTTGTGGCTCGATATTTTTAAATTCACTATTAATTTCAGGCGCAGCTGTTTGGGCTATGCTATATTGAGCAAATGCAAAAAAAGAAAAAACAAGATATATCAGTCGTTTATAAAACAGTTTCGCTACCTTTAATAACTATTTGAAAGTTTTCATTTATATCATCCGTTTGAAAGTCTTGGCTATTAAAGCTAAGTCCTCTCAAAACCTTATATTCATAACCAAATTCTTTTACTTTTCTAGCTATAAAATCAGAAACTTTAGCAGATAATAGATTATTCTTTAATGGATACTTGATCAATATTTGATTATCAATTTTTTGGAAAATTTTTGATAGGTTTAAAAACAAGGTTATGCCACGGTCTGTGAGCTCGGGTTCTATTACTGGGGTGGAAATTAAATCCTTTCTAATATCTAAAATTATTTTATTTTCTATTTGTGTATATTTAAATAAGTCAGCTAATTCTTTATTATCTAGAATTACTGAATCTAGTATAGTTCTAATATAACCTAGGTCTGTTCCTGCAGGTTTATTGATTTTTTTTGCTTTTTTGGCTTCTGTAATTTCAATATCTTGTTTGAAAATATTTATTTTATTTCCGACCATATACTCCATTATGGATTCAGTATATTGGTTCCACTTATTTTGTGGGATATCAGACATTGAATAAACCAATACAAAAAATGCTAATATCAATGATAGCAAATCTGCGAAGCTAACAAGCCAAGAGCTTGAGTTATCAGCGCTATTATTGCTGTTTGAGTTATATTTATTTTCTTTAAGTTTCATCAATATTAATAAGTATTTTTACAAAGCTGAGTTTATTATCGCCTTCATAATAAGGAACTAAAAATGCTTCTGAGTTCACCTTATCTTCCAAATTATATTTAAATTTTTCAATAACAGCATAAGCTCTTTTTGCGTTTAATTCAAAGCTAGATGAGTTACCTTCTTCAAAACTCATAACTATCTCTAATTTGAACTTATGTATCTTTCTTTGTTCTTTTAAAAGCTTTGAAAATCCTCTTATAAATTCCGTTGCGCTGGTTTTTGGAAAGTCACTTGCGGTATTAAAAACTGCTCCTTTAGTAAGTTTAATTTCTAAAACTTGTCCATAGTCAGTATACTCTGAAATTACTAGAAGAGAACTGCTTACTAAAAATTCGTGAATTACATTTTTTATATTAATAGTGTCGGTGATTCCTCCAGAAATTGAATTTATGATTTTTGAGATTTTCAATTTTGAAGCTAAATCTTTGACGACAAAT
>CAYGRX010000020.1:3529-15296 GCA_964352365.1 uncultured Rickettsiales bacterium | reverse complement strand
CTACTTATTTCAATGATTTTAACATTATACCGCGTGTTTCATGGCCCAACTGTCTATGATAGAATTTTAGCGGCAAATGTTTTCGGCACTATCACTGTTATTTTACTAGTTTTGCTTGGCTATTTCTTTAAATATCTTGAAACACTAGATATAGCACTTGTTTATGCCTTAATTAACTTCACCACAACTTTGGCGTTGTTAAAATATTTCAAATATAAATCTTTAGGAAAATAGGAAATAAGTAATTTATAAATGACAGAATTTTTAGACATATTATCAAATATATTAATATTACTAGGTAGCTTACTGGTTTTAACAAGTGCAGTTGGCTTAAACCGCATGGAAGATTTTTTTACAAGAACTCACCCTGCAGGCATTAATGACTCACTTTCTATGCCTGTAATTTTAGTAGGAATTTTGCTTAAGCTTGAGCCATCATTAATTATGGTGAAGTTTATTTTAATAATTGTTTTTTCTATGATAACTACCTCTACAGCATCACACGCACTTACAAAAGGCGCAGTGATAGACTTGAAGCCGATTGGGAAAAACCAAAAAGAATATATTAAGAAAATTAAGAATTAGAGATAATTTAAATGCCAATAATAGCAGTAAATATAGACCTACATAACTTAACCAACATAGTTATATTATTTATGTTGCTTGCAACTGCCTGTGGCGTGGCCTTTTCTCGTAATTTACTAGTTTCTACAATCTATCTAACAGTTTTTAGCCTTTTAATGGCGCTTATGTATGTAATTTTACAAGCTCCAGATGTTGCTATAACTGAGGCTGCTATTGGCGCGGGTGTTAGTACTATCTTGTTTTTGGGCGCATTGATTCTAGTCGGTGAGGTTGAGGCAGAAAAGGAAGTGAATAAGCTAGTTTATGTATTTTTTATTATAACTGCAATTGCATTAACTTTTACTATTACATACTTGCCTGATTGGGGTAGCCCTGATACCCCAACTAACCTTCATGTTGCACCATATTACATCAATAATACAGCGACTGATATTGGTATACCAAACATTGTAACGGCAATTTTAGCGAGCTATCGTGGCTTTGATACCTTAGGTGAGGTATTTGTAGTTTTCACCGCAGCTATTAGTGTTTATGCACTTTTATTCGGTAGAGTTACTAGAAAGGATTAGCTTCAGCTGTAATAAAAGTAATTTTCTGCTTGACTAGGGTTAATTTTTTAAGTATTTAACCCCTCCATATTTTAAGAAATACAAACATTTAAGAGGATTTTATGGCTCACCATAGTGCTACAAAAAAATCAATAAAGCAAATTGCTACAAAAACTGCAAGAAACACTGCTCTTCGCTCAAGAATTAGATCAGCTGTTAAAAACGTTAAAGTTGCTATCGCTGAAAATGATAAAGAAGCTTCTAACAAAAACCTTAGAATTGCTCAAAAAGAATTAGATAGAGGCGTTACTAAAGGTATTCTAAAAAAGACTACTGCTTCAAGAACTGTAAGCCGTTTAAATAAAACTGTTAAAGATTTAGCAGCATAGTTTAAGCTTTAATTAATAGGCTAATAGCTTATAATTTTTTAAAATAACCGCCATTACTTAATTGTTTTGGCGGTTTTTTTTTGTGTCCGCCTTCTCCCTAGTTTCACAATGATAAAACTCATCTGAATTCCATATAAATATTTTAGTAAATATATATATACTTCCTAGATTCTGTGGTCTGCGCATCCTGACGACGCCACACCGTCGGAACGATAATTTAACCAACAAAAGAGAAAGAGCTATCTTACCAGCTCAGCTTCTTTAGGGTCTTCAATAGTTGGTTCTTTAGCGACCCTATATTGCATTTGCTCATGTCTAGAACCTTTAATGGCAAAATTATTCACTGTGTATATCACCCTATCTACAGATAAATCTTCCAACAAATGCTCTTCAATAATTGCTAAATTTTTAACCCTTGGTGCAATTTTTTCAGGAGGTGAAAACCTAGAACATAACATGATTGTTTTTGCACGCGCATATGCCGCAATATGAGTGGGTGCAGTTTCGTTACCTATGCAAAATTGCGCTTTCATCGCCACATTTATTAAGCCACGTATAGTTGTTTTACCTGAATAATTTATTGGCTTTGCTGTTCTGCAATTATCAATAACATATTTATTAATCCAATAATCATTATGATCATCACCAACCAACACTGACCTTAAACCGTAGGTCACTTCCATATAGTCTATTAACTCTGAATAATTAACAGGATCCCATTTATGCCCTAATTTTTCCTTGTCACCCGCAGCGCATATCATCACAAATTTTTCAGGCAAGTCGTCAAAATTATGGCGCTTCTTCATATAAGAAATATCAATATTTGGAGTACGGTGAATATTCGCGACTGATAATTGTTTTCTTAATGTATCTTGAAAATGTATATATTCTTCATTTTCTTTAGCTTCTGGAATATATGGATGAGAGCACCAATCAACAACAGAACTATTCCATAATGGCTTATTAAAACCCATTAATCTAAAATACCACTCACTTCTCTTAGTGTTATCAAGGTCATAAATAAATGCAAAATTACCCGCTCTAAGCCTTTTTATAATGTCATAAACACCCTGAACATCAAACCATTCAGGTTGTGAATCAAGCCAAACTTTATCAAAAAAACCTGACTTTTTACAAAATCTAACTAAATTTTTAGTGGTTAAAACGCTAACTTCATCATTTTCATGAAATTTTCTAATCGCCGCAAGCGCAGGAATTGATTGTACAAAATACTTTATCGGGCTTGATCTTAAAACTAGAACTTTATGTACCATTTTTTAACAATCCTTGTGTGTTTATAAAATTATACCAAAAGAATAATTTTATCCAAAATAAATATTCTATCTTATATCCCTACTAATCTTTTCAACATAAAACCAACTGAATATTATTCCAATTATTGGCGCTATTAAGTTTAATATTGGCGTTAAAAACATTATTGAAAGCATAATACCTGATAAAAAAATTAACTTTGATTTCTTTTTTCTTAATTCAATAGTTTTTTCATAACTCAACAAGCTACATGCTGAAAGTTGATAATATTCCCTACCTAGCAAATATGAATTCAAGCAGAAATATACTATAAAACCCATTACAGGAACTAGATATAACGGTGATAATATTAAATTTAAACCAATAGATATAACCGCAAATTTTAGAGCATAGCCAATTGTAGTTTTTATAGGTATTCTTATATTTTTTTTATTTGGCTCGTGACGTTTTGATAATTTTTTTGTTACAAACTCTTGAAAGAAATAACTAAAAATTGGAAAAATTATCGGAAAAAGAAAATAGCTTAAAACTAAAACCCCTCCTTCCGCAAAATATTCCAACCAACTATAATTTACGGCATAGCTTGAAACAACTTCACCAACTAAAAATACTAATCCCCAAAAGAATAAGGCTGTGATAATAAGGTTCAAAAAGAAGACGCCCCAGAACAAAGGCCTAAACATCTCTCGCACTGTCTTTAAAAAAGCTTCAATCATACTACAAATTATATTATAGTTTTTGTATGAAAGAAAAAGAGAAAAACAGTAAAATTAAAAGTGCAACGGAAGAAGAGCCAATTAGAAATTTATTTTGGTTACTATTGTTAATTCCATTTACCCCATTTTTATTATTATATTATTTCGCAACTGGCAAAGCCCAAAACTCATTCATATTAGGTTCAGGCTTAACCATTATAATGACTGGCTTAAGTATTTATGGGCTAGTGAAATACTCACAAGGTGAAGAGCAAAAATTTGTTGAACTAAATTCTATGGTTGAAGAACTTAGTTTTGAAGAACAGGAAGAGCTTAGAGAGGAGTTCTCAACACTCAGAAAATCAGTTGGTGCAGATAAAATACCTAGCCAGCTAATGCCGCTGCTTGATGTTGAGCAAAATATGTTAACCATAAATTATTATAATTACCTTATCAGATCAGGTTCAATTGGTAAAAATGGTGAAGGTGCAATTTTAGTACTGCAAAATTCACTATATGCGGCTGATAGGGAGCTTGCAAAAGCTGCGTGGGAAAGTCTGTATAATATTGGAACAGTTAAAGCCAAATATATAATGGTGATGTATAGTAAAGATATTGAAAACTTAGAAAATATTGAGCAGCAACCAGTAGTGAAAAAAGTAATGCCTTCAGGTAATACCTTTGATTTTTATAAGCAGAAATTTGATAATAAAATTAAGATTTTGAGAAATAATTTTTAGGATACTCCCATGGCTAAAAAATATATATTAGGGATAGACCCTGGGCTTGTAAATATGGGCTGGAGCATTATTGAAAGTGATGGTAATAGCTTGAAATTTGTTGCCTGTGGAACTATTAAAACAAATGCTAGAGAAGATATGTCACTAAGGTTAAAAACTATTGGAGATGGTTTGAAAGATGTAATTAATAAATATTCCATTGATGAGGCAGGCATTGAAGAAACCTTCGTTAATAAAAATAGCAATTCATCTTTAAAGCTCGGACAGGCAAGAGGAGCTATTATTCTAACTGTCGCAAATTGTGATTTACCTGTTTACGAATATTCCGCAACCCACATAAAGAAGGCAATTGTTGGAGTTGGTAGAGCGACCAAAGACCAGATAGAAATGATGGTAAAAATGCTTTTGCCAAAAGCCACCCCTAAAAACGACCATGAAGCAGATGCAATTGCTATTGCTATTACTCATGCTAATAATAGCAGTTATAATAACTACATTAGAAATGCGGGTTAACAAATATGATAGGCAAACTTACAGGCATAATTGACAAAATAACTGATGATTATGTCATTATAGATGTTGGCGGTGTTGGCTATATTGTTTATGCATCAAAATCTTCAATTTCACGTATTGGTGAAGTAGGTAACCAAACTTCAATACTTATTGAAACCCATGTTAGGGAAGATCAAATAACATTATTTGGCTTTGCAACTGAGGAAGAAAAGCTTTGGTATAACACACTTGTTAAAGTTAATGGTGTTGGCCCTAAAATGGGGTTAAATATTTTAAGTGCGCTTAGTACTGATGCTATTCAAGTGGCAATTGCCGCTAAAGACAAGTCAGCCTTTAAGCCTGTAAGTGGCGTAGGGCCAAAACTAGCGGAGCGTATAATCACAGAGCTAAAAGATAAATCTATAAATATCAGCTTGAATGCAAAACTTTCAATTGTTGGTGGCAATAATTCATCAGAGAAAAATGGCGAAGATAATTCAAATCAAATTTTAATTGATGCAACCACCGCGCTAGAAAATTTAGGATTTAACAAAAGTGAAGCTTTCAGTGTTGTAAATCGCGGGTTAAACAATAACAAAGATGCAACGATTGAAGATTTGATTAAGACTGGTTTGAAAGAGCTTTCATCCGCTAGCTAAAAAATTAGATAATTATGACAGAAGAAAGACTAATAAATTCAGACAATATTGATGGCGAAGATAATTCAAATTATAATCTTCGTCCGCAAATGCTTGATGACTTTATCGGTCAGGAAAAATCTAAAGATAACCTAAAAGTTTTTATTGAGGCTTCCAAAAAACGTAAGCAATCTTTAGATCATGTTTTGCTATATGGCCCACCTGGTTTAGGAAAAACAACACTGGCACAAATTATGTCGCATGAACTTGGGGTTGGCTTTCGCTCTACTGCTGGGCCAATGCTTACAAAAAGTGGAGACTTAGCTGCGATACTGACAAATCTACAAGAAAATGACGTGCTATTTATTGATGAAATTCATAGACTTTCATCATCTATTGAAGAGATTTTATACCCCGCTATGGAGGATTTCACGCTTGATATAATCATTGGCGAAGGCCCAAGTGCAAGAACAGTAAAAATTGATCTTCCCCGCTTCACACTAGTTGGCGCAACTACTCGAATTGGCCTGCTAACTAACCCGCTTCGTGACCGTTTTGGTATTCCGTTAAGGTTACAATTTTATAGTTCTGCCGAGCTTTTAAAAGTAATAAGAAGGGCTATAAAAATTATTGGTGCTGATATTACTGAAAAAGGTGCTTTGGAAATTGCCAATAGAAGCCGTGGCACTCCAAGAATAGGACTAAGGTTGCTTCGTCGTGTTTGGGATTTTGCACTTGTTGCAAACAAAAAAGTGATTGATGAGACAATAGCTAATGACAGTTTAAACCGCCTTGAAGTTGACACTTATGGGCTTGATAATAGTGATAGAAAATACCTAAATTTCATTGCAAAGAATTATGGTGGTGGCCCTGTCGGTATTGAAACAATTGCCGCAGGCTTAAGTGAACAGCGTGACTCACTGGAGGAAACTATTGAACCTTTTTTACTACAGCAAGGCTTCATTCAACGAACGCCACGTGGCAGATGCATAACCCCAAAGGCCTATAATCATTTAGGTATCAAAACTCCAAAATCCATATCTATCCTAAATGATAAAACGCAGGAAGATTTGTTAAACTGATATAATATTTAAAAATCGTTATTATGAATACTAAACGATCCGCATTCACATTAGTTGAGCTTGCAATAGTCATCGTAATTATTGGCTTAATAACAGGTGGCGTTCTAGGTGCGCAAAGTTTGATAAGAAGCTCAAAGGTTAGCGCAGCAATTCAAGAAATAACCAAAATGGATACTGCAATTAAAGCTTTCCAGCTTGAATATGACGAAACTCCTGGCCTATTAAAAGATGCTTATGATTATTGGGGTAGTGATTGTTCCCCAGGTAATCATGCTGATAATATTTATGTTGGATGTAATGGTGATTACGAAGATAATTGTGTTGATATATCTGTAGGTAACTGCGTTGTTAGCACATCAATGATAAATGATGTTAGAAGATTGCCTGTTCATTTGGTTTTATCTGGCATTCATCCTGAACTAAAATACATTACTGATTCAAGAAATAACTCAAACTGCGATGAGCATTATAATACATCTGAAATAGGCTCTAAATATTGGGTTTCTTCCGAAGACCCTAATAAATTATATATGTACTTTTTTGATGTTGAAGGTGTATCTCATAATGGCTCCATGTGTACTGGAGGCACTTTTGTAGACTCACTCTCCCCGAGAGATGTAAAAAAGATAGATGAAAAACTAGATGACGGCAATGGTATTAGAGGAATTGTGAGAGCGGTTGCATCAGCTTCCGATGATTCTTTGAGCGGCACAGATTGTGTCAGCACAACAGGAGTTTACAACTTGAGTGCTGATGATAAAACCTGTAATTTAAGAGCAGAACTACAGTAATATTTTTATGAAACAATTAGACTAATTATTATTAAAGTTAATATGTAATTATTTTTAGCTCTTTTTTTAGGTAGCTAGATGCTAAAGTACACTACTTGGGTCAAAGGTTAGTTGGATTTCTTTCCAAAATTCATGTTTATCTTCTGGCAGACCTTGGAAAGGAGAACATTCTTTAATCGCCCATACGGCTGAGTCTGCAAGTACGCGGTAGTTATTATCGCTATTATATCTATTTTCATCAATTATATTCACCTTTTTCGCGTAACCTTTCACATCAAGCTTTATGTATAGGGCAACTGTGGTGTTCTCAACATTTTTTGCACCGATAGGGATAGACCAACATTGTGTAACTTGACCACGTACAACCTTGCTAATCAGGCTTCCAAGCTCCCTCTCCTCTTCATCAGTTAAACCTTGCTCAGCAGGCTTAGCTTCTGGTTTCTCTTCTTTTTTTTGCTCTTCAATCTTCTTCGGTTCTGGTTTCTTGTCTATAATTTCTTCTTTTGCCAAATCTTCAAACAAATCATCCATAGATTCTTTCTTCTCTAAGTCTTTCAATAAAGATTTTTTTCCTTCACGCTCTTCATCAGATTCCTGTTTTTTCTCTTCCTTCTTTTCTTCTTTTTTCGGTTCTTCAATCTTTTTAGGCTTTTCCTTAACTTCTTCTTTTTTTAGGGCAGGTATATTAGATTCAGGCTTGGCTTTCTTCTCTTCTTTCTTCTTAGTTTCTACTTGCTTCGGCTTATATTTAGGTTCTGGCTTAGGCTTAGGCTTTTCCTTAACCTCTTCTTTTTTAGGTTCAGGTTTTTTCTCTTCTTTTTTCGGCGGTGTTTTCTTTTTTGGTGGCTGTTTTTCTTCAACTGCGTCAGCAACCTGCATAGGTATTATGCTAACTTCAATAATTTTTGGCTTTTCAATGTCAGGTGAGCATTTTGGCAATAATCCAGAAACCAAAAATAGTAATATTAAATGAAGAATAAGTGATTTAGTTAAAAACGGAAAATCCTTTGATTTTTGGTGTACAAACTTTGCGAAGATCTTTCCATATTTCGCTAAAAACCGAAGTATGAGAGCGAATATTTCTTTTAATTTATCCATTAAGTCTATCTAAATTAAGATTTCTTTCTAGGTTGAGTAACAAGCCCTACCCTTGGAAAGCCAGCGGAATGAATCGCAGAAATTGCCTTCACAATATCGCCATAAGAGGCGTCTTTATCTCCTTTTACAAAAATATGAGCTTGGCTGTTTTCCTTAGTAACTTCCTTAAGCTTGGTCGCAAGCTCACCATATGAAACTTTGGTTTTTTGAATATAAAGATTGCCTTTTTTATCTACTAAAACTTGAAGTGGTTCATCATTCTTTTTGTTTTCTAACTGGGAGACATCAGATTGCGGAAGATTAACTTTTATACCAGTTGCCATAAGCGGCGCAGTTACCATAAAGATTATTAGCAAAACCAACATTACATCAACAAAAGGAGTTACGTTAATCTCACTCATTAAAGCTTGTTTTTTACGTCTTGTTCTTCTTCTTGAACTATGTTGAAGACCGCCTGCCATATCATTTTACCTGTAAGAAATTTTCTAGCAAATTTGGTTATTTTATTCAAATTCTCTTTCTATATAGATGATGAGTTCATCTACAAAGTCATTAACTTCGTCTGATATTTTAGTAATTTCACCACTAAATTTATTGTAAAATATAACTGCTGGAATTGCCGCGAACAAACCAATAGCAGTTGCAAAAAGTGCCTCCGCGATACCAGGGGCAACAACTGCTAAGCTTGTGTTATTTGTTGCTGCAATTGATGTAAATGAATTCATAATACCCCAAACCGTACCAAATAAACCAATAAATGGAGCAGCCGAACCTACGGTTGCTAAAAACCCTGTGTTTTTCTCAACAACATTAAGCTCACGTGAAGCCGCGTTGTTCAAGGCTCTTTCAGCTCGACTAGCTGGGCTTCTATTGCCCTTTTTTTCAAAACACTCATACATGCCTGCAACAAAAACTCTAGCTAGAGGGTTATTTGCATTATGCTTGGTATCTTCATAAAATTCCTGCATGGTTTTGCCACCCCTACCTTCCCAAAAAAGATTTAGAAAATTAGAGATGCTGCTTTTTGTTTTAGATATTAAAGAGATTTTTTGAAATATGATTGCCCAACTTGCAATTGATGCAGCAACCAACAAAAGCATAACCAGTTTTACTACAATATCAGCCTGCATAAATAGGCCGAATAAACTCATATCATGGGCCACAGTTAGGCCATCAATTATATTGGCACCCACCTGCTCTATTGGTGCAGAAATTGTATCAGAAATTTCACCTTGTACACCTGGAGTTGGAACAATAACTTTATCCGTCATCTTTAAACCTCTAAAATATTTAGTTTATTATTTGTATCTAATTTCTCAGTTTTTACACCGCTATTATTAGCCCTGCAACCTTTCTTTCTTCACTTACCAAAACATTGTAAGTTCTAGCGGCAGCACCACTGTTCATATACTCAATTTTTACATTTTTCGACTTTAAGTTTTTTTCTAAATCACTATCTAAAAAGTTGGATTTTTCACCAGTACAAATAATTAAAATATCAATATCTGAAAGATTATTAAAATCATTAAAAGATAAATCATCAATAGAATTTGCGGAAACTTGCTTTACAAAATCTTGGAATAAAAAAATGGAAGAGTCTATCTTTTCACCTGAAACTGTAAAACCCCCAGCTCCATAAGATTCAATAACCTTAATTCTTTTATCTATAATTGGAGTAATATCCTGCATATTTCTTTTTCCTTTAAGCTTTGTTTAATCTCATTCAGAGGTTTTTCAGCCTATTTATAACTTCATCTTTACCTAGTGCATTTAGCACCAAATCTAACGATGGTGATTCCATAGTGCCACAGACACCTGCTCTAATTGCTGGCATAAATTCTCCCATTTTTAAGGAATTTTCTTCTGCATAATCATTAAAAACTTGCTTTATAGAATCAACATTCCAGCTTTCAACTTTTTCAAACTTATTGATAATTGGCGAAATATTACTCCTACCTTTTTCAAGCATGTTTAAAGCTTTTTCAGTATATTCAATTCGCTTGAAAACAAGCTCAGTATTTTTTGCAAAATCAACAAAGTTTGATGATCTTTCCGCGAATTCCTGTCCTAAATTTATTATCACATTTTTCTGCTCATCAGAAATTTCATCTAAATTATTTTCTTCCAATATGAATTTTTCAGATGAGTCAAAAAGCTCTTCATTTGGAAGATCCCGCAAATAAAGCGAGTTGATATAATCTAGCTTTGCGAAGTCAAATCGCGCTGGTGATTTAACGACTTTTGATAAATCAAATTTTTGAATTGCGTCAGCAAGTGGCATTTTTTCTTCATCACCTAAACTCCAACCTAGGCTTGCGAGATAGTTCAGAACCGCTTCTGCAATGTAACCTAAATCACGATATGCTTCAACACCCAGAGCGCCATGTCTTTTAGATAGCTTAGCGCCATCTGATCCATGAATAAGGGGTATGTGAGCAGTTTTTGGGAAGTCCCATCCAAGTGCATCTGAAATTACTTTCTGACGAAATGTATTTGTCAAATGGTCATCACCACGGATTACGTCTGTTACACCCATATCATAATCATCAACAACAACGGCCAGCATATAAGTTGGAGTGCCATCTGCACGCAAAATTACTAAATCATCAAGCTCTTCAGCTGGGTAGCTAACTTCACCTTGCACAGCATCATTAATTTTAATCTCGCCTGTAAGCGGAGCTTTTATTCTAACTGCGAATGGTGCATCTTTCGGTGAGTCAGCTTCTGTTTTATCGCGCCATATTTTGGGGTATTTAAAAACCTTACCTTCCGCCTGCGCTTCTTCACGCATTTTTGCAAGCTCCTCAGAAGTTGAGTAGCATTTATAGGCTTTACCTTCTACTAGAAGCTGGAGGGCAACTTCCTTGTGCCTAGCTTCATTTTTTGTTTGAAAAACTATCTCATCATCATACACTAAGCCAAGCCAATTCATGCCTTCAATAATTGCATCTATTGCTTCTTGAGTGGAACGTTTTTTGTCCGTATCTTCAATACGCAGCAAAAATTTGCCATTATTTTTCTTAGCAAAAAGATAATTGAAAAGAGCAGTTCTAGCACCACCAATATGTAAAAATCCAGTAGGGCTTGGGGCAAATCTTGTTACAGTCACAAATAGTCCATTATTTAAGTTATGGGTTATAACATAGTGCGTCAAAATCTATTATCTATCAATTTTTAAAGCCTAAGTACTTCCGCAAAATCTTATAAATGGTTTTAATCAATCAAAGATTTAAAAATGGTAATTAAATATCTCACTATGGTTGATAAAAATTTGTCTAATAATTTAGAATATAACATTGGAAATATTATTAACGTAAGTTCACAAAAAATGAGTTTAAAAGAAACAAGAACTTGCTTTTTACCAGATCAGGATGCTGATATTTTTGATGAATACTCATCAATGTGGAAAGCAGTTATAACACAAGCCTTGATGGATT
>CAYGRX010000020.1:2009-3519 GCA_964352365.1 uncultured Rickettsiales bacterium | reverse complement strand
CAACAGTAAAAAAGCTGAAATGAAAAAGGCAAAGGCTGCGGCGATATCATGGTTAAATGGTGATAGTGATGATTTTAACGCGGTTTGCATTATGGCAGATTTGCCAGTTGAATATGTTAAAAATCAGGCCAAAGAAGCGATTAAGAGAGGTTGTCAGTGGCGCAATAATTCTTCTAAAGCGAAAAAATTTGGTAAGTCTAATATTAAAAAACGCTTAGAAAAACTTTACGCGAATGACTTAGGTGAAGAGGAATTAGTTGCACCAACATCATCAAAAACAAAGCTTCCCTTAGATGTAGATTTTGAAGGAGAGTTTGTGGTTAAGTCCTTATTTGCCTGAATAAGTTGATTAGTATTATATTTATCTATGAACCTAATTTTGGCGTCATCTTCATTTTTGGAGTAAACAATATCAAAAAGTGTATATCCCCTATTTTTAAGTGAAGCTTCTTGGAAATTACCCGCCTCAAAACCAATGATTAAATAGGTTACTAAAGTTAAAATATTGCCTTGTAGATAATTAATAACCTCAAGTTTTATTAAACTAGCCGCGATTAGCTCTATCGCGATAGCAATAAAAAATACCACCCAGACTCTATTAAACAGAGCCCAAATTGGTGAAATTAAAAATGCCCATAAGTTAAAGGAATTGGAAACTATTAACAGTTCACCTAAAGGTTCATCAGATTTTGGATTGATGAAAACCGAATAAAATTTAGCTTTAAAAAACATAAATTAATTACCCGTTTAAAGTGCCTTTGGTTGAAGGAATTTGGTTTGCCGCACGTTCGTCAATTTCCAATGCTGAACGCAAAGATTTTGCCAAAGCTTTAAATATACTTTCAATCATATGGTGGTTATTTTCACCATATAGGTTTTCCACATGTAGGGTTATACCAGCAGAGCCCGCAAAGGCTGCGAACCATTCTTTAAATAATTCAGTATCCATTTCACCAATTTTATCACGGCTAAAATCAACTTTCCAAATTAAATATGGTCTGCCTGAAAAATCTAAAGCAACACGTGAAAGCGTTTCATCCATTGGGCAATATGCTGAACCGAACCTTCTAATGCCAGCTTTGTCTCCAATCGCTTTTTTCACAGCCATACCAACCGCTATGCCTGAATCTTCAGTAGTATGATGAAAATCAATGTGCAAATCGCCATCAGCCTTTAAGTCAATATCAATCAATGAATGCTTGGAAAGCTGCTCAATCATGTGATCTAAAAAGCCAATTCCAGTTGCTACATTATATTTTCCAGTACCATCAATATTTATCTCAACAGAGATTTTTGTTTCTTTGGTGTTTCTTTCTACACTTGCTTTTCGCATAAAAACTCTTAAGTTTAATTTATTGAAACAAAGATAGTGAAAATGACGCAAACTTACAACAATAATATTAATTCGGACTTCCCTGGATGGCACGCCACAACAATTTTATGTGTTAAAAAGGGAAAGAAAACCTGCTTAATTGGTGATGGCCAAGTTTCAGTAGGTCACACGGTTATG
>CAYGRX010000020.1:0-1999 GCA_964352365.1 uncultured Rickettsiales bacterium | reverse complement strand
AAAGCAAGCGCAAACAAGCTTCGTAAAATTGCCGGCGGTAAAATTATTACTGGCTTTGCCGGTTCTACAGCTGATGCTTTAACACTATTTGAAAGATTAGAAGCTAAACTTGAACTTCACCCAGACCAACTAAAGCGCGCTTGTGTTGAGCTTGCGAAAGATTGGCGCATGGATAAATATCTTCGTCGTTTAGAGGCAATGATGATTGTTGCTGATAAGGACGAGGTTTTAGTTTTAACATGAACTGGTGATGTTCTTGAACCTGAGGATGGCATAACCGCAATTGGGAGTGGCGGAAATTATGCGCTTTCTGCGGCACGTGCTTTGGTAGATTACGAAAAAGATGCAGAAATAATTGCTGAAAAAGCTATGAAAATAGCAGGCGATATTTGTATTTACACAAACCATAATTTCAGAAAAGAAATTTTATAAAATAATTAATTATTCTAATAGATAAAATAATGACAAAAATAAAAAACCTTACCCCGCAAGAAATTGTTAACGAGCTTAACCGCCATATTATTGGCCAAGATGAAGCTAAGCGAGCTGTAGCCATTGCTTTGCGCAATAGATATCGCCGTAGACAAGTGGAATCTCCTATGAGTGAGGAAATTGTTCCAAAAAATATATTAATGGTTGGACCAACTGGTTGTGGTAAAACTGAGATTGCTCGTAGACTTGCCAAACTCGCTAATGCTCCATTTGTAAAAATAGAGGCAACCAAATTTACTGAGGTTGGGTATGTTGGCCGTGATGTTGAGTCAATCATTCGCGATTTAATGGAGCAAAGTGTTAGTTTAGTTCGTACTAAAATGCGTGAAGAGGTTAAAGTTCAAGCTGAAAATAATGCAGAGGAAAGGGTTCTAGACGCCCTTATTGGCAAAGAAGCAAGTGCTGAAACTCGCGAGAAATTCAGAACTATGCTTCGCGATGGTGAATTAGATAAGAAAGAAATTGATATTGAAGTGAAGGATACACCTTCAAGCTCAGGCTCTCCAATGCTTGATATTCCTGGTATGCCAGGTGGACAAATGGGAATGATAAATCTAAGTGATATTCTAGGTAAAGGTTTTGGAGAAAAACTAAAGAAAATTAAATGTAGCGTAGAAGATGCTTATGAGCTTTTAATGAGCGAAGAAAGCGATAAGCTTTTAGACGAAGACAAAGTGGTTAAAGAAGCTTTAAATAGCGTTGAAAATGACGGTATTGTTTTCTTAGATGAAATTGACAAGGTTGCAAGCCGTCAAGATGGAAGAGGGGGAGAAGTTAGTCGTGAAGGTGTACAACGTGACTTGCTTCCATTGATTGAGGGAACTGTTGTCACAACAAAATATGGCACTATTAAAACCGATCATATTTTATTCATTGCAAGTGGAGCGTTCCACATTGCAAAGCCATCTGATTTACTTCCTGAATTACAAGGTAGACTGCCTATTCGCGTACAGCTAGAAGCACTTTCAGAAGATGATTTATTGCGTATTTTAACTGAACCAGAAGCTAGTTTAACCAAGCAATATCAAGCTTTGATGAGTGTTGATGATACCAATTTAGAATTTGATGTTGATGGTCTTAAAGAGATTGCTAGGATTTCAGCTTATGTTAATAAAAATATTGAAAATATTGGAGCTAGAAGACTTCACACTATAATGGAAAAACTTCTTGAAGAAGTTAGCTTCACAGCAGGCGAGTCAGGCAAGCAAACTATTAATATTGATAAAAAATATGTTGAGTCTCATTTGAGTGACTTGACGGAAGAGACTGATTTGAGTAAATTCATTTTATAATTTTTGAGAATTTTAATGAAAGATAGTAAAAACAATAAAGTTAAAGCTTTAATATATGTGCCTGCAAAAACTGCCATGCAAAGCGGCAAGGGAAAAACAAAACAATGGGTTTTAGAATTTGAGAAAACTAGTCCTAATGTTGTAGATAACCTTATGGGTTGGCAAGGTAGTGAAGATATGAACCGTGAAATTCTTTTAAAATTTGAAAGTAAGGA
>CAYGRX010000019.1:0-15495 GCA_964352365.1 uncultured Rickettsiales bacterium | reverse complement strand
GATTTTAAATCTTGAAATTTTAGAGTTTCAGCTTCATTTAATCTTCTTGTCTGTTCAATTTGCCCGAGACCTTTAAGTTCAACAGAAACTTCTTTAGTTCTATTAAGCCTTGCCGCAAATTCTTCCTGAGTTTGAGATATTTCTTGTTTATTGATTGTCTGTTCGGTAGCAGGATCAAATAATCTCTCATTTTGAGATTCAGAGCTTTGCCTAGTTGAAACAAGCTGCAGGGCATCCTGAGATAGTGAAATTCTATCGCTACGTTGTTGCTGTTCAGATTCCGACGCTGGTTTTCTATCATCACCACTATCAGATTCTTTAACTGCACCAGAACCTTGCTGATTTACGTTAACGTTAACAGGTCTTGCAGCGTTCTGCAAAACTGGTCGACTATCAACAATAAGTGGTTCTAGTGGCATAAAATTAATAATTCATTAATTCGTATTATTACAGTATAACATAAAATAGCTTACAAATGAACTTAAAAACCAATAACTTATGGCAAGAAATCATTCAAAAAACCTTAGAAACCAGTATATCTCAGGGCTTTACGCTATTAAAGAAAACATATTTGAAGTAGTAGAAAAATCAATAGAAGAAAATGATTTAAGGCAAATTAATATTGATGAATATGAAGGCCAAATACTAAAATTTTTAATAAGCATCTGTAATGCAAAAGAAGTTATTGAAGTTGGAACCTTAGCTGGATATTCAACTTTATGGATTGCATCTGCTTTACCAAAAGATGGAAAGTTGTTCAGTTTTGAATATGACAAAAGAGCCTATGATGTTGCAAAGGCTAATATTGAAATTAGCGATTATAAAAACAATATTGAATTAATATTTGGCAATGCTCATGAAGAATTGAATAATCTGCCTAACAAGCAATATGACGCAATATTTATTGATGCGGAAAAACGTGGATATCCGAAATATTTAGATTGGGCGGAAAAGCATATTAAAAAAGGTGGTGTTATTATTGCTGATAATAGTTTTTTGAATGAAGCAGTTTATGACGAAACTAAAATTAATGATAAAAATATTAAACAAGTCAACTCAATGAAGGAGTTCAACATTAGACTTGCTAACCAAGAAAAATATCAGTCCATTATTCTACCAACAGTTGAAGGCTTAAGTGTGGCTAAGAAGCTCTTTTAGAAATACTATCCTTTTCAAAGAATTTTTTAATACTACCTTGAAAATTTACACTATTCTGCAGCTCATCAACTTTTGAATTTAAATATTTCGAACCACCTTTTGACACGCCTTTAAAAATTATTCTTTTCTTATTTTTAATGGCTTTATTGAATATCCCCTTAAGAAGTCTTGTGCCTATTCCTAGACCTTTAAACTCATCTGGGACTTCAAGCATTTTAAGAGTTATAATATCCTCAAACCTTTCACTGCTTAGCATAGCTACGCCAACAATCTTATTATAGTTTTTTGCGAAGATGAAATAATCATCATTTGTAGATGTCTCTATTTTAGAGAAGGTCTTCGGAAACAACTCTTCGAGCATAATTAACTGCTCATGAGATAGGTTTGGATACTCTGTAATTGTATATAATATTTCCATATTTCTAATCTCTTGAGATATTCTACTCTTCTAAAAATGCCCTTCTAAATGTTTGGGTTATAGGATCAACCATATATGAGAGTGGAGACCTTAGACCAGTCGTAATATATACTTCCACAGGCATACCCGGGTAAAGCATGGTACCTTCTTCCTTCTCATTCACAAGATAATCATTCATTTTTGAAATATCGATTTTGACTCTTCCTGTGTAGAAATTTTCACCAGTAACTTCATCAAGCGAAGTGTCAGCAGAAACAAATGTTAAAACACCATCTAACATTGGTATATGCCTAGCGCTATATGAACTTAAGCGAACTCTAGACTTCAAACCAACTGAAACAATATCAATATCGATAGGATTAATTTTCACCTCCGCTAAGAAGCCTTCATCTTGCGGTATAATAGTCATAATTTCTGCACCAGGAGGGATTACACCTGATATAGTTTTATAGTTCAAATCCTTCACAATACCTGAAATACTAGCTCTAATATCTGTTCTACTTAAAGTATCATCGGCAGCACTTTGCCTTTCTCTATACTCATTAATAGTTGATTGAAGCTCTTTTAGTTTTTCCGCAATCTCATTTAGAGTTTCATTACGAATATTAATTATACTTAGTTTATTTTCCGAAACCGCTTGCTCAGACTGGGCAACAGATGCACGAAGCTCCCCTATTCTACCCTGAATTTCAGCCTTTCTACTTTTTAATGATAGTAACCTTGCCATAGTTGTATTACCACTAGCAAGCAACCTTTCAACAACTTGCATCTCTCTATCAGTGTAGTCTAACTGATTTTTAGCAGATTCAATTTGTGATTTTATACCTTTTATTTGGCTTCTTAATTGGTTAGCTCTTTCATTTAAAATATCTACACGACCTTTATATGAACGCCTCCTTTCATTGAATACTTGGGTTTGCGTCTCCATATATTCTTCATATTGAGACTTATTAGCAGGGTCATACCAACTTTTGGGAAAAACTAAATCATCTTTATTATCCCTCTCAGCTATTAAACGGTAATATTCCGCCATAGCTGCACTCATAGTAGTTTCAACAATCTGCTGGTTTGCGCTGGCAGAGGTTTTACTTAATGTCAAAAGAACATCACCAGCCTTTATGCGGTCCCCCTCTTTAACATTAAGCTTTTCAATAATACCACCTTCGAGATGCTGAATAACTTGTTTATTACCACTTGGAATTATCTCGCCAAAGGCTAGCGCAGCCTTGTCAATTCTAGCAATAACAGACCAACCTCCTACACCAAAAAACAATATTACAAATATCAACATACCCAAAATAACTTGAGGCCTTGATATCTTCATCAATTCTTTTCTTAATTCTCTAACTTCTTCGGTTAAAAACATAATTTTTATTCTTTATCTTTAGTTTTTTTATCTTTAGGTTTTTTATCAACATCTATCGTTTTAGGCTTATCATTTTTCGGCTTAGCTTCTGTTTTAGGCTCATCCTTACCTTTATTAGCTGGGGCCGCCGGAGCTACAGGTTGACCAGCAATCTTATTAGTATTAATCGCCCCCCTAGCTTCATCAACAGCTTTATTATATGACTTCATTTTTGATGAGTTCCTAGCATATTTACCCATAATTTCTTTTGTCGAACCATAATCCATCAAGCTACCATCACGAATAACCGCGATTTTATCAGTAATATTTATTATCGCAGGCTTATGACTAATCATAATTAGAGTTTTTCCAGATTTTTTAGCTGCAATGATTGAGTTTAAAAGCATCCGCTCACCAATTTCATCTAGATTTGCATTTGGCTCATCTAAGATAATAATTTCAGGGTCATTATAAAATGCACGAGCTAAACCAACACGCTGTTTTTGTCCGCCAGAAAGTTCAACTGCACCACTTCCAATTACCGTATCATACCCCTCTGGTAAGCTTAAAACTAAATCATGCACACCACATGTTTTTGCAGCCTTTATAATATCTTCATCTTTTGCTTCAGGGTCAAATCTAGCGATATTTTGCGCAATAGTTCCCTTCATAAGGTCAATAGACTGCGGTAGATAACCAATATAGCGACCAATATCACTACGATTTCGTTGAAATGCGTCACCACCATCAACCTTCACCACACCTTGAAATGGCTTATATATTCCAGCTATAAGCTTAATTAAAGTAGACTTACCCGAAGCACTTGGTCCAATTACACCAACAACATCACCAGGCTGAATTGCAAGATCCACGCCTTTTATTATTGGCACAGGCATTAAACCAGCTTGCTTTACAAACACCACTTTATCCAACTCAATTAAACCTGTAGGCTTATCCATATTAAGTGTTTCAGGCCTTTCTTGAGCTTGGTCAAAAAAGCCCCCCAATCTTTGATATGCATCGCGGACACTGCCTAAACTCCCCCAGATTGACATTATAGCCTCAAATGGTGCAAGCGCCCTGCCCGAAAGGATTGAACAGGCAATAATTCCACCGAAGGTCATTTGCTTTTGCAAAGCTAAATATGTCCCCAAGCCAATAATTGAAATTTGCAACATCATACGAAGTGATTTAGCAAATGAATTCAACATACTAGAGAAGGCGGATGTGCTTCTAGTTCTTTCAATAACAGCCCTTTGGTTTTCCGCCCAAATATCGTAAGCTTGCGGCATCATACCCATAGCTTCAATAGTTTCACTAAAACGGATATATTCATCAACTCTCTTTAAATTTTCTTGGTTGATTTCATTTGTTTCCTGAACTTCTTCTTTGTTTTTAAATTCTCGGTAAAATGTAAGTGCAAATAATATCATAGCACCACCAAACACCAATATTGAAACAGGTGGACTAATTAAGTAAATCACAAAAATAAATACGAACGACCATGGCAAATCAAAGATTGAAAAAATTGTGGGACTAGTTACAAATTGCCTAACTGTTTGAGCATCATTAAAGAAAGAAGCGCCTAACTTATCACCAGTTATACTTGCATGGTTAATAGAAAGTTTAAAAACTCGCGCACCAATTTTTTCATCTAGCCAACCAGATATTTTAATCAACATCATTTCTCTAATGCCATTAAAGATACCAAACATTATAAATAGAAATGCCGCTACAATTGTAAGTGCAACTAGGGTTTCAATACTACCACTACTCATAACCCTATCAAAAACCTGAAGGGAGTATATTGGCAATATCAACATAATTATGTTGATGGTAGCACTAAATAAGAAGATGTAAAAGCCAGCGGCCTTCAATGCATTCTTAAGGGTTTTTAAATAGTTTTCTTTTTTTTGAGGGTTTAAATCCATTATAGGGAAACTTATTTGCTTGTTTATTGCTTTATAATAACTAACTATTGTAAAATAGCGAAAATTAAAAAGGTTTTTATGTCTCAAGGTAATTTGCCAGCATATTGGCAAGCTGGCTGTGATTTTTTAGTCAAAGTTGACCCAATAATGAAATCTTTAATTGTTGGAAATGAAAATTCAGGATTAAGAGCAAAGAATTCAGCCTTTCTAACTTTAGCAAGGGCAGTAGTTGGGCAACAAGTATCCATTGCTTCAGCAGATGCCGCATGGTTTAGGCTTCAAAATTTATTAAATAGCACTATCACAGCTAAAAACTTGCTTATTCAAAGCGATGAAGAAATTCACAAATGCGGAATATCCAAAACAAAAACTCAATACTTAAAGAATGTGGCTGATTGTATTATAAATGAGTTCGGGAATGAAGATTGCCTGCGTAAATTTGACAATGAGGTAGTTGCAGAAAAGTTAATTAAAGTAAAAGGCATTGGCCCTTGGACGGTGGAAATGTTTATGATTTTCCATATGCAAGCTGAAGATGAGTTTCCATTAGGCGATATAGGCCTGATTAACGCAATAAAAAAATGTTATGACTTACCACCAAAGCGTGATGATCAAACAAAGAGAGAATATAACAGTCAAATTACAAATGAGTGTGTAAAAATTGGCGAAAAATTGAAGCCATATAGAACTATCGCCACTTGGTACCTATGGCGGGTTATTGACCCAGTGATTGTTGAGTATTAAAAAATACAAACTATTTTAACATATATTAACTAAATATTAACCATTTTAAGCTATACTTGTAATAATTTGGAATAGAATTATGCAAAAAGATTTAAAAGATCTAGTTAAGACCCTCAGCAAACAGGGTATAAACCTTGAGAAAGGCTTATCAGAAAATGAAATAACTCAACGTGATTTAATATCCTTAAAAATAGCATTAAATAATTGTGACCATGAAAAATGGAATTCCGTTATTCAAAAAATTAACGAAACAGGTCTTAACTATTCAATTTCTGTTGATGGCCAAAATGATTTAATGACTTTAAAAGTTGGGGAAGAGGAATTTAATTTAGATTTTAGAAGAAGTTCTTTCTCAGATAAAGACTTCAGTAAATTTAATTTGGGAAATACCAGCTTCAGCAATATAAGCTTTGAAAGCTGCCAAATAAATGGGGCCAATAAAGTTGATCTAAACATAGATAATTGCAAATTAGATGATGTACTAATAACCAATTTAACTAATTCCAAAAAAGAATACCTCGGCAATATAAATATTTCAGGAAATAATGAAAATTATAGCGGAGTAGTTTACCAACAAAATTTAAACATAAACCCTGAGAACTTGCTAGAAAAATTCGAAAGTTATAATAATAACCATAGCGACATGAGAAATTTTGGTTGCGAAGGTTCTGCGGTTGAAAAGCAAAAAGAAGTTAGAAAAGATAAGCTTAAAGACAATGTTAAAAAAGCTGTATCTGATATTTTTCTTCCTGAGGGTAATACATCACTAGATATTTTTGCACTTGAATCTGGAGCTTCATTTAAACAAAATAATTACTATGGCTCAAGCCATCCTTTAATTATTGGTGGAGAGATAAAATTGCCAATAATAATTGGTAATGCAATTCTTTATGGAAATATTGAGGCTGATATTAAAAATCATTATAACCTTGGGGAAGTTAGTTTAGATATTTTTAGGGTTGATTATGGCCTAGGTGCCACTTATAAAAACTTTGATTTATCTGTCAGGTATAACTCTGGCTTGTATAAATACTCTCTCTCTGATGGAGTATCAGAAAGAATATTTGATACTGTCGAAGTTCCAGCTGGTTACGAAATAATAGAAAAAATAGATTTTTCTGGCCAACCTATTAAAGCCGCTAAAACTGGCTACGGAGCGGAAGTTGACATCAGGCAGCGAGGGCTTAGTATTAGCGCGGAATATGATTATAATAGTAATTTTTCTATTTTTGCAGACTATAGTAAAATTAGTAATATAAAAACTGGCAGGGAGGATGAATTAACTAGTTATAATACTCTAGCCTTTAGAGACTTATCAACTGGTGAAATTTCAACTGAAAGAACATCAAATACCGTAGTTAAACAATATAATAACGAGTATAGATTAGGAGCAACAATAAACATTCCGCTTGCTTCATCAGATGCCATTAAAAATAAATCTTTAAATTATACATTATTTTTAGAAGGCGCTTTTGAATTTAGAGACGGGCTTAGCATGATAGTTTCCGATATTCAAGGTGACCTTTTAAACGCTAACCAGACTGAAGTCAAAACACCTAGAATTACTGTGCCCAATATTACTGCCGGCGTAAAAGTGAACTTTGGTGATAGAACAAAATAATTAAAATCAACCTTCAATAATTTTAAAATCAATGTTATTATATGATTTCAGAAGGTTAGTTAAAGTTTTGCGTTCAACGCGATAAGTTTTTGGCAATTTCATTTTTACCAAAAATCCCTGAGTAGTTTTAATGTTTATACGCAGCGGCACTGGAGATTTTTGATTGTCATTAACAGCTAAATCAGAAAGCTTTGATATTAACTCAATATTTTCTGCTTCGTTAGCATCAATAGTAATTTCCGCGCGTGATGAAAGGCTTTCCAGATATTCATCAATAGACAAAATATCCTCAGCTAAAATGCGTGTACCGCCCTCATCGCGCCTTGCTTCAGCTTGAACTACCAAAACATTTTTACCTTCTAGCAAGTCACGTGCTTTGTTGATTAAACCATCATTAAAAATATTAACTTCCGTCATTCCTGTAGGGTCAGAAAGCGAGAAATAAGAAAACCTTCTTCCATTGCTGGTTCTATGCACAACACGGTTAGGAACACCTATTAACAAAAGCTGAAAACCTTTCGGACGCTTTTTTCGTCCGTATTTATCTTCAGTTACGGTGTTGTTCGCAAATGGGATTCTATCTTCCAAATCTTGAATTTGAATGAAACGATTTTCTGGTACGAAAGAAAGGTAGTTCGTCACAGGATGCTTGTGAAGATAAAAACCAATTGCATCAAACTCTTTGAAGGATTTATCTTCCTCTTCCCAATCTTCAATATTTTGAAGT
Organism: uncultured Rickettsiales bacterium; assembly: GCA_964352365.1. Classification (GTDB taxonomy): domain Bacteria; phylum Pseudomonadota; class Alphaproteobacteria; order Rickettsiales; family UBA8987; genus CAYGRX01. Next base: position 7,551 of record CAYGRX010000019.1, on the reverse strand, counting down.
TTTAGCTCACGAGTTGTTGGGCTTTCAATAGCACCAAATAAACTAGATTGATCATCATTTTTTTCCTCTTGAAAAGATGCGTTGTAACGGGTGAGTATTGTCGCCTCTTCAAATAATTGACGTCGGTTTGGGTGAATATCATCAAAAGCGCCACAACCAGATAGAGATTCAATTTGACGCTTATTCATCGCTTCTTTAGGTACGCGCGAAATAAAATCTGACAGGGTTTTATATTCACCATTTTCGGTGCGGTCTTGTTCAATTATTTCAACTGCTTCAATACCCACATTTTTAAGCGCACCAAGTGCGTATCTAACACCACGGGTTTTAGTTTTGGGGTCATCTTCAGTTGTAAAATGTGCAAAACTCTTGTTTATTGAAGGCGGAAGAACTTCAATACCCATTTTCCTCGCCTCTTCACGAAACATAAGAACCTTGTCCGTATCACCTATAACCATATTCATACATGCTCATAAAAATTCCGCAGGATAATGGGCTTTAAGGTAGGCAGTTTGATATCCAATAAATGCATAAGCTGCTGCGTGAGATTTATTAAAACCATATCCTGCAAATTTTGCTACAAGATCAAATATTTCCTCAGCTTTCTCAGCTTCAACTTTGTTTTTAATCGCCCCATCGACAAACAATTTTCTCTGTGAATCCATCTCAGATTTAATTTTTTTACCCATGGCACGACGGAGTAAATCTGCACCACCTAAACTATAGCCACCCATAATTTGAGCGATTTGCATCACTTGTTCTTGATAGATAATAACACCGTAAGTTTCGTCCAAACATTCACGAAGCATTGGGTGAAGGTAATCAGGCTTTTCAAGGCCATGTTTACAGGCGATATAACGTGGAATATTTTCCATCGGCCCTGGGCGGTAAAGCGAGATAAGTGCGATAATATCTTCAATGGAGTCAATTCGCATTTTGCGCATTGCATCTCGCATTCCCGCAGATTCCATCTGGAATACTCCGTTCCCCTTACCTTCTGCCAGCATGGCGAAAGTTTTCTCATCATCTAAAGGTATGGTATCAATATCAATTTCGATGCCTTCATTTTCCTTAACATATTGAATTGCCTTGGAAATTAGAGTTAAAGTTTTCAAGCCTAAAAAGTCAAACTTCACTAGCCCAGCAACTTCACTATATTTCATGGAATATTGCGTGATTGGCATTGGCGAGCGCGGATCACGATATATTGGTAAAATTTCAACCAATGGCTTAGGGCCAATAACTACACCTGCCGCATGAGTTGAAGCATGACGGTGCATACCTTCTAGCTTTAAACCAATATCAATAAGGCGACCAATTGTCTCATCTTCCTTGCGAGCTTTTTTCAAATCATCATCAAGCTCAACTGCTTTTGCGAGCGTCACAGGATCAATCGGGTTGAAGGGAATCATTTTACAGATTCTATCCGTCTGACTATATGGAATTTGAAGTACACGACCAACATCACGCAGAACCGCCCTCGCCTGCAGTTTTCCGAAAGTTATAATTTGAGCTACGTTATTATGGCCATATTTATCTTGAACATATTTTATAACTTCACCACGGCGCTCTTGGCAGAAATCAATATCAAAATCGGGCATTGATACACGCTCTGGGTTAAGAAACCGCTCAAAAAGCAAGCCAAAACGAAGTGGGTCTAGGTTAGTTATTTGCATTGCCCAAGCAACCACAGAACCAGCACCAGAACCCCTACCTGGCCCAACGGGAATATCATTTTCCTTAGACCATTTCATAAAGTCTGATACGATTAGAAAATAACCTGGAAAACCCATATTATTAATTACACCAACTTCAAAATCAAGGCGGTCAAAATAGTTTTTATATTTACCCTGCTGAAGCTCTTTATCTTTTATGTCAATCTCAAGCCTAAAACATAGGCCGTCAAATGCTTGAGCATATAACTCCTCTTTAGCAGTTCGACCATCCTCACAAGGAAAATCAGGGAGCATTGGGTCTTCAGCATGGGCAATATATGAGCATCTCTTTGCAATATTTATAGTGTTTTCCAAAGCTTCCGGAAGATCTGAAAATAGCTCCGCCATTTGCTCTTGGGATTTAAAATATTGCTCAGCAGAATAGCTTTTTCTACTTTCATCAGCAATTACAACACCTTGGGCAATGCACATTAAGATATCTTGCGCCTCATGCATATCAGCAGAAGAAAAGAAAACATTATTTGTCGCAACAATCGGAAGGTTTTTAGCTTTAGCAAAATCTAGTAAGTGAGCTTCAGTTTTTATCTGCTCTTCAATACCGAACCTATTAATTTCTAGATAGAAACTATTTGGAAAAATAGAACTAAATTTGTCAATTATACTTTCAGCTTCATTAAGTTGGTTCGCCCTTATTTTCGGGTCAACAATACCATTGTAACCACCAGTTAGGGCTATTATGCCATCAGTTAGCCCCCCCAGATCTTCATAAGAAATAATAGGAACGCCATGCTCCTCATTATTCAAAAAGCTATCACTCACTATTCTCAAAAGGTTTAAATAGCCATGTTCATTTTGAGCTATCAAAACTAGCTTATGAGCATCAAGTGACTTGTTTTCCTTATCTTCCGTAAAATATATTTCCACAGAAGGAATCAGTTGAACACCCTGTTTTTTGCAATTAAGCGTTATCTCCAGTAAGCCAAAAAGATTTCCCGAATCAGTCAATCCGAGGGCCGGCATGTTATTTTCTTTTGCTAATGTAGCAATTTTATCTGGAAGGATTGCCCCCTCAGAAAGCGAGTAAGATGAGTGGGTGCGCAGATGCACAAAGCTTAAATTTTGTTTTTTATCTTCTGCTGTTTTTTGGGCATTATCCATAATTTAAAAATAGTCATTTAGGAATTCAAAGCAAAGAGTTTATTGCTTTTATACAAAGTTTTTGTTTAAGCTTATATTATGAAAGATGATGATATATATAAACCAGTTATAAACAGCACAAAACCACCTATCGCGGAAGAGATAGATGAGTGGCAATCTGTGCCTGTAGATAAGAAATCTCATATTAAATACCAACCAAACAAACCAGACTCCCGCAGTCAACTTGAAGCAATTTTGAATGATATTAATGAAGACCCACGCGTAACGGAAGAAAATTTGAACAAAAGCTATATGAAAGAAGAATTGCTTTCTGGCTTTGCTGGCATTGGCGACTTTTCAGGAATGGGAGGCGGAGAGAATGCCGATTTAGACTCCCTAAATAAGAAAGATTCCAAATTCACGAAAGATGAACGTAGAAAAAAGGAAGTTCTATCTCACCAAGAAAACTTGAAAGGAAAGTGATTTATTGGCCCATGGCTTTTTGCTTTACTTGAGCTTATATCCTCTGGCGCTAACTTTATTGCCTCATGAACATATTTATGGGCATTTTTAACAGCCAACGTTACTTCCTCCCCTTTAGCTAAATTAGAAGTTATTGCCGAAGCTAAAGTGCAACCAGTTCCATGAGTGTTTTTAGTATCTATCCTTTTGGATTTTAAGGCTAAAATTACCTTAGCCTCATCACGAGAATAGAGAATGTCACAAAGATTTTCACCCTCCAAATGTCCACCCTTTAAAAGAATATATTCACAATTAATTTGCTGTGAAATTTTTTCAACAGCCACATTCATATCCTCAATTGTTTTTATTGAACCAATACCACCAAGAAGCTCCGCCTCTGGAATATTAGGAGTAATTAAAAATGCATTATTTAAAATGTTATTTTTCAATGCTTTAACAGCATTCTTCCCGAGTAAACTATGCCCACCCTTGGCTATCATTACAGGGTCTGCAACTATTTTTATATTTTCATATTCAGCCAATTTTTTAGATACAACCTTTATTGTATCAACATTTGAAAGCATACCGAGCTTAACATAATCAGGCTTCAAGTCATCCATAACTGATTTTATTTGCGCAGTGATTATTGAAAGCGGAATATCAAAAACATCTTGAACGCCAAGTGTATTCTGCGCAGTGATTGCAGTTATAACCGTTGCAGCATAAACCCCATTTGCTGAAGAGGATTTTAAATCTGCCTGTATGCCAGCGCCTGCCGAACTATCTGAGCCAGCAATTATAAGTATTTTAGGGAGTTTTTTATTTGTGATAGATGCCACCTTAATGCGTATGTTGCATTAAATGGATTGTTAGATTTATCAAAAATAGAACAACCGCAATAGTGAATATCTTATTTGAAACCTTCTTTTTTGGTGTGCATTTACCATGTTCACAACCAGAATTATGGCAGTCTATCCTCCAACTGATAATTTGTGCTATAGCTGAAACTGTTAATGCAATTGCTGAGAAAACTAAAATTTGCTCTTCATGCTCATGAAACCATTTGAAGAATGTAAGGTTGGTAGAAACCATACCAAAACTTGCGCCCAAACCAACTATGCTAGATATTGTTGGCAAAACACAGCAAAAAAAGTGACTAAACGCTGATAATAGCACTATCGCATTTGATGTTTTTTGAATTCTTTCCATAGTAAAAAAATATAATAATTGAGATTTTTATATAAACATAAGCAAAAAATTAGCAAGAGATTTAATGTAACCCCTCTAAATGGCGCCCCGTTAACCTTTTCTTAACCTTTTCTTAGTATAATATAGGTTCTTTATTAGTAATCTTAATTTTATTTATAATTTTAAGATTCTTAACTGGACAGCTCGAAACTTACTACAGTAAGTGGGGAGAAACTGTTCGAGAAAAGTTTTGGGCAATAGTCAACGAACACTTCGTTCGCGACTAATGTTCTAAAAAATTTTAGGTTCGTTTTTTGAAGCTAGTAGCCCCTTGACAAAGGTTGAGGGCGCTACTAGCGTTTTTTTCATTATTCAGAGATTTATCAAGGGCTTTGCTCTTGATGAGTTTTTGGTGAATACAATTTGTTGAGCTAGTGCTCTTCCCCTCGTGGAAGATGCACTAGTTTTTTTTTGCTTTTTTCATGGTTTATCAGAAAGTTTGGCTGGACATTATTCATGCCTTCCCTGAATATATTTGTGAATTATATATCCCCGCAACAACACACCGCGTGTGAAGTGCGGGGTGACATAGTTATAAAATGGGCGCGATTAAGCCGCCTCTTCTTCACCAACTTCCTTTGGCTCAGAAAACTTAATTAGAATTTCATTAACCGCAACTGGATCACCAGTATTCACAAGAATTTCATCAACAACCGCATCTTTATCAGCATATAAAATATTTTCCATTTTCATCGCTTCTAAAATCAACAAATCTTGCCCTCTATTAACCAACTGGCCAGCCTTCACTTTAATTTCAACAATAGCACCAGATATTGGCGCGATAAGATCATTAGAAAGAGCGGAGTCATCACCCTCTGGCATATATTTTTCAAGCTCAGCAATGCGCGGAGTTCTGACCGTAACTTTTGCAGTTGAGCCCATGTAAGTAAGTGCATAACCACCATCAATTGCTTCAACTTTAACATTAGATTGCAAGCCATCAACCTTTCCTTGCCACAATCTTGAACCAAGAATAAAGTTGCTTTTTACTTTAAATTTACGACCTTCAAAGTTAATTTCAAACTCTTCATCACTAATATGATCATAAGAAACTGGATATTGGCTACCATCAACAGTTACAACCAATCTATTTGGTATCATTCTTGGTCTACCCATCACTTGATCACTTATTCTTGCCGCCCTGTAGGCATCCCTAAGGTAAACAAAAAGCCCAACACTTAGAAGGATTTTTGCCTTGCCCTCATCCAGCTCAGCACCGTCAAAACCTTCTGGATATTCCTCTGCGATAAATTTCGTAGAAAGGTTACCAGAAGCAAAACGATCATGATCCATGATAGCTTGAACAAAACTAATATTGTGGGAAACACCTTCAATTATATACTCACCAAGTGCGTGTTTCATTCGCTTAATAGCGTCTTCACGGGTTTTACCATAAGTTATTAGCTTTGATATCATCGCATCATAAAACATTGAAACTTCGCCACCTGCATATACGCCACTATCTACACGAACATTTTTACCTTTTTTAGGCTCATTATATTCAGTGATACGACCCGTTGATGGCAAGAAACCTCTTGTTGGATCTTCCGCATAAACCCTTGCTTCAATCGCCCAGCCTTCAAGCTTAACATCTTCTTGTTTAAAGCGGAGTTTAGTTCCCCAAGCAATATGTATCATCTCTTCAACGAGGTCTAAGCCAGTAACAAATTCTGTCACGGGGTGTTCAACTTGAAGCCTTGTGTTTATCTCAAGAAAGTAAAAGTTTTTATTTTGGTCAACTATGAATTCAACTGTTCCAGCATTTGCATATTCAACCAACTCACATAACGCTTTTGATTGCTCATACATCTTCTCCCTAGTCTCTTCATCTAAAAATGGGCTGGGAGCTTCCTCAATAACTTTTTGGTTATGGCGTTGAATTGAACATTCACGCTCACCTAAACAAACAACGTTACCATATTCATCAGCAAGAACTTGTATTTCAATATGGCGTGGATCTTCAATAAATTTTTCAATAAACAACCTATCGTCACCAAAGCTTTTCTTTGCTTCGTTTTTAGTAGCCTTAAATGCATCCGCCACTTCACTAACTTTATGAACTATACGCATTCCTTTACCACCGCCACCAGCGGAAGCCTTAATCATAACTGGAAAACCGATTTCTGCGGCAATTTTTTCCGCCTGATCAGGATCACTAATCTCACCCTCATAACCCGGAACAGTGTTTACACCAGCATTGATAGCGTGCTTTTTAGCCTCAATCTTATCCCCCATATAGGCGATTGCCTTAGGGTTAGGGCCAATAAATTTAACACCAATTTCCGCAAGCTTTTCAGCAAATTGAGCATTTTCAGAAAGGAACCCATAACCTGGGTGAACGGCATCTGCCCCAGTTTTAAGAACGGCATCAATAACCTTCTCCATAACCAAATAACTTTGGTTTGATGGGCTAGGACCAATAAATACGTTTTCGTCTGCTTCTGCAACATGAAGTGAATTTACATCCGCCTCAGAATATAGCGCAACAGTTTTAATGCCCATTTTTTTACAAGTTCTAATAACTCTTCTGGCAATTTCACCACGGTTGGCGATCAATATTTTTTTAAACATGTGTAATAGTTTTTGTTGATAGTTGTTAGTTAATAGCTTTGATTGTAAATGTAAATTATAAACCTAAATATGCTTTAACTTAATTATAAAATTACTATGTCTCAACAAAAAACAGCATCTTTATTGATAATAGGCAACGAAATCCTCTCAGGAAGAACTGAAGATAAAAATTTAAACTACATAGCTAATAGGCTTGCTGATATTGGCGTAAAATTTGCAGAAGCAAGAGTTGTTGCCGATATTCACAATGAAATAGCCTTTGCAGTAAATGAGCTAAGAGTAAAATATGATTATGTTTTCACTACAGGTGGAATTGGCCCAACTCATGATGACATAACAACAGAAAGCGTTTCACAAGCCTTCGGGGTTGAGATGGTATGCCATCCAGAAGCAAAAAAACTTTTAGTTGATTATTATGAGAATAAAGAAAGTGACCTTAACGAGGCCAGACTTAGAA